>NZ_JACLQJ010000004.1:0-6906 GCF_016648665.1 Streptococcus sp. 23.2 | reverse complement strand
TATGTTTTCACAGGTAAGAAAGATTTAACAACAAACGCTATTACTTGGAAAACAAGCTCGCATACATACGGCAGTGTACCAGTTCCAGTGGTTCCAGGCTACATCGCAGATAAGTCTCAAGCTGGTCAACTAGAAGTTACCTTAGCGACTCCTAATGTGGAAGAGCTTGTCAGCTACACACCGGTGGGAAGAATCATTTTTGTGGACGAAGCAAGGAATCAAATCGTTGGTACAAACGCTGTTCCGTATACCAACGCTCCAGATCCGACTAAGATAATGTCAACCACTCTACCAACGCTACCAGCAGGTTATGAGATTAAGTATGGACAAAATATCTTGGGCCTTAACTCAAGTAGTCTTCAAGTCCTTCCACCAGATGCGACAGCTGACACTAAGATTATCTTGGTTTCTAAGAAAGAGACTTTGAGTCAGGTCACCAGTCAGACGGTTACCTTTATCGGGGCAGGTGAAAAAACGCCAGCTGCTAAGCTTCAAAATGATTTTGTCTTCACTGGAACAAAGGATATGGTTTCAGGTGTCAGCACTTGGGATATGTCAAGTCATACATACGGCAGTGTACCAGTTCCAGTGGTTCCAGGCTACATCGCCAATAAGTCTCAAGCTGGTCAACTAGAAGTTACCGTAGCGACTCCTAATGTCGCAGAGCTTGTCAGCTACACACCAGTGGGAAGAATCATTCTTGTGGATGAAGCGGGGAATCAAATCGTTGGTACAGACGCTGTTCCGTATACCAACGCTCTAGATCCAACTAAGGTAGAGTCAACCTCTCTACCAACGCTACCTACAGGTTACGAGATTAAGTCTGGCCAAAACATCTCAGGTTTTAACTCAAGTAATCTTCAAGTCCTTCCGCCAGATGCGACAGCTGACACTAAGATTATCTTGGTTTCTAAGAAAGAGTCTTTGACTCAGGGCACTAGTCAGACGGTTACCTTTATTGGTGCAGGTGAAAATACACCAGCTACTAAGGTTCAAAATGATTTTGTCTTCACAGGAACTAAGGATATGGTTTCAGGTCTTAGCACTTGGGATGTGTCAAGCCATAGATATGGCAGTGTGCCAGTTCCAGTAGTTCCAGGTTACATTGCAAATGTAGGACACGCGGGCTCTCTTCAAGTAACACCAGAAGCTCCTAACGCTGAGGAATTAGTTACATTTAAGCCGTTAGGAAAGATTATTGCAGTTGATACTGATGGTAAAGAAATTCAAGGTGTACCAACAATTCAATATCAGAATGATCCCGAAAATCCAACTAAGGCGGGCAAAACATCATCTCCACTTATCTCAGGGTATGAAACTGATGTTCTCAATATAACCCCAAGTAAGCCAGAAGAAGATACCCCAGTTGTTTATCGTAAAGCTATTCAAGAAGCGACTATCACTTATATTGACCAAACGACTGGTACAAGTCTTGAGAGTGATCATGTTACAGGTAAGTCAGGTGAAATTATTGAATATACTACAGCCGACAAGATTGCATTTTATGAAAGTCGTGGTTATGAATTGTTAACGGATGAGTTCCCAAAACAAGCATACTACGATACTGATACGTCTGTTACCCAAGCATGGAGGGTTACTTTGAAACATAAAACTGTAATAGTAGGTTCTAGGAATCCTCATGATGGTGATGCAATCAACCCAGATGATCCACTAAGTCCAAAATATCCAAGCAAAAATCAGTGGCAGAAAGATGTCACAGCGACAGTTCATTATATTGTATCAGATGGAAATGTTAAGGCGCCAAGCGACAAGGTTCAAGATGCACAATGGACACGCACCGTTACATATGATATGGTGACTGGTCAGGAACTTTCGTCAACAGCATGGAAAGCTAATAAAGCAACCTATGATGCAGTTGTGACTGAAGTTTTAGATGGCTATTACGCTGATAAAGCAAGTGTGTCATCTAAGAAAGTTATTCAAGAAAACCTTGAGGAAACGGTAATATACAAACCGCTCGGAAGCTTACTACTCAAATCAGCAGATTTGAACTTTCCAGAAGTTGCATCTGTAAAATATCCTAATAATCTAACAGACCCAACCAAATCAGGTCTACCAGTTGTTCCAGATATCCCAGGTTACAAACCCTACCTTCAGGACCCTAAGTATCCAAGTAAGTTAGGAAAAGCTATCCAGCCAGGTAGCACCATTATTCCTGAAAATTCAGGAGAGGATATCTCTATATACTATATAGCGGTAAGTCCAGATAAACCAAAATCTTCTATAAAACAAATGAGTAAGCCAAGCAAAACTCAGAAACCAGAACATCCTTCTATTGAAAAGAAATCAGTAGTATCTTCGCAACCAGAAGAAGTAAAACAAGTAAATGAAGCTTCGAGAATCGTTGTTAAGACAGCTTCTCAGACTTCTACTACAAAAGTAGCTTCATATAAAAAACAAGTAGTTCTTCCCAAAACTGGTGAAGAAACAGAGCAAACTGTCGAAGTAGCAGGCTTTTCTGCTCTGATTGTGGCTCTTGGTCTGGGAATTCAAGGTTATCGTCGTAAAAAAGAAGATTAATCTAATTGAGACGGACAAATCTCTTATTAGTTTTAAATAAAGTAAACCAGCAGTTCAATTTGAGTTGCTGGTTTCTTTTTGGGGAGAATGTTTGAGTTTAATATGTTACTCTGAAGTAATTATATGAGAATCGTTTGAATAGTTGTTATGATTCGTCAATGCTGTAATAGTAGGATAAAGTGAAGTTAATGCTCTGAAATAGGGTACAAATATGTGCGATAATAATTGTATTATTAGAGAATGTTCGGTTTTTTAATGTCATAGAGAAGTTCTAAAAAAGTTTTGGAATGGCGTTTCAATTAGAAAATAAAAGGATTAAATAATTATTTTTATATTGAGTGAAGTGTTAATAAATGGTGTTATATAAGGTGTTTTGTTGTTTTATTATCGATATTTCTGATTGTTTGTAGTTGAATAATCAGATAATTGAAAAATAAAATTAAAAAATTTTGACAAAAATCTTGACCGCTAATTGTCAGAATGTTAGAATATAGTATACTCACTTTTATAATTGGATTAATTTTATAAGTGTGTACCTATAACTAACTAACTTATTAGAGGAGGTCTTTTAATGAAAGACATTTTCAATAGACGCCAGCGCTTTTCATTGCGTAAATACTCGTTTGGTGTCGCTTCAGTCTTACTAGGGACAGCGCTCTTTGCTGCTCGTATTGCTCAGGCTGATGAAGTAACATCCCCAGAACCTTCATCTTCAACACCAAGCTCTACGGTAGCAGGTGAGAGCTCTGCCAATTTAGTTGAAACGCCTACAGCATCAACAGCTCAAGCAGATCCTACTGCAGCTGTATCTTCAACTGATGCAACTGCGTCAACATTTAACTTGACACCAGAAGCTTCAACAACAGATAAGGCTGCCGCAGAGACAACTGACAAACAAGCTACAGAAACTGCAAAACCAACTGAAAAAGCTGCTACAGAAACAGCTAAACCAGCTACAGCTGCATCTACAAATGCAGCTGGCAACAACGTTGAAACTACAGCTTCGGCTACAGCAGCTTCAAACGCTTCAACAACAGCAGCTTCAAATGCTTCAGCTACAGCAGCTCCAGTAGCTGGAAATACAGAAACAGCTGAAACAGCAGCAGAAGCTACAACTGCCCAACCAAATGTTGCTACACGTGCTAACGTAGCAAGCGCTGGTGTAGACGTTACTTCAGTTGCAATAGCGAATAATGAACGTAGTAATGCTGCTACTTTGGTTACAGAAGGTGGCCGTCGTCGTAATCGTCGTTCGGCAACAGACCCTGTATCAACTAGTCATACAGTAGGTTCAGCAGCTGCAACACCAGTGATGAGTGATCCAAATGGTGCAAAACTTAAGAATCGTCCACTTGTAGTCCCTACACCAAAAGATCCTACTGACCATGTTACTGCAGGAATCAACTACCAATTGAATCCGAGTGCATCTCAGTATACATATATTGTTACTGATTTGATGGGATTCAATACAGAGTATAATACTAAGTTCTATTATCGTATGTCTAAACCATATGATAACTCAACTAATGTAACAATAGAATTGGTTGATGGTGCTACAAACACTGTTAAAGAAACAAAACAAATTAGTGGTGCAGGAACAGTGAATCTTGGTCAGGCTACTCTAGCACCTATTTCAGGCAATAAACAGGCTTATATTGAATTCCGATTTGAAAATGTTAAAGATGCTGATAAGACAGATCGTCCAGCTCTCCGTGCAACATGGAAATTCAACGGTTCTGCTAATGATTTCGATGGTCAACGTACTGCGATTCAAATTTATGATGTAGTTAACACAGCCAACGAAGGAACGACTATAACTGATCCTCAATATTACATCCCACGTCTAACTACTAAGACGACTTACTATAAAGTTGTTGATAAAAATTCATCAACTTATGATCCAAATCGCTTGGTTGGAAACTTTGTCTCAAATGGCAGTAGTTATGTGATGAATTCTTCTACGGCAGGTGACTACAAGCTGGTAAATGACGCTGGAACTCCACAAGTTGATGCACAAACATATCGTGCAACAGGCTCTGAAGAGAGTCTTGGTTCATTTACACTTACTGGTATGGAAGGGCAAGATTTCCATGCTTCAGCTCTTCGTGCTTTTGATGGGTATAAGCTATATCAAACAGCAGATTCACGCTCGCTTGTAGATGTTCTAAAAAAACCTTACGAAGTTGGCCAACGTTGGTTTGACGTTGCCAATGCTGAAGGTGGTGTAAAACGTATTAAAGAAGTTGTAGGCGAAGATGGTACTGTCCGTATTGAAATGTGGGCAATCAAATCTGACAGTCTAAATAAAATTTCTAAAGATTTAAACACTGATGGCTATGTTAAGGTTTATGAAACAGTAATTCGTCCTGGAAGTAACAATAAAATTGACCACCCAGAAGACTTCGGTAAGTATCCTGAAATCGATGATGCTGGATGGAATAAAGATAATAATAAGCCAGTTAGAGATGGTTTGAAACCAGAATTACGTGATAAGCTTGTTGTTGGAAAACCATTTGCTATTTTCTCGGATAAACAAAATACAAACTATCTTGGTGATTTGGAATATGGTAAACCTAACGTAGCTGATTTTATCTATAAACGTCCAAACGGGACATTTTATAAAATGTCCTGGGGAGGGGAAGCAGCTAATAATACTATAGAGTATACAATTACTGAGGTGAGTGCCTCAGAAGCTGCTGGCTATCAACCACGTTATTCAGCTGCGGGTGAATTTTATGCGAACCGTGGCGCTACTGGAGCTGCATATGCTATTAATGGCGTTCCAGTTTCTTCAGGTAACGTTTTCCGTTTGGAAAATAAATTGACGCCCAACTATGAAACGGTCTACTACTATGTTAAAGGTGAAGCTACTAAGGTAACTCCTGAATTTACTAAGGTTCTCGAAGATAAAAATGTAGAGAATAAGCGAACACTTAATGATAATGACTTCAGCTTTAAACTTGTTGAATTGAAAACTGATGATTCAGGTGAAGAACTTGAAGGTGGTCATACTGAAACCGTCACAAATAAATCTGGCAAGGTAACTTTTAGTGATATTAACTTTACTAAAGTTGGAACTTACAAATATAAAGTAACAGAAGTTGCTGGAGAAGATAAAAATGTTGACTACGATGCCATGGAAACTATCATGACTGTAGTTGTTACTGAAAAAAACCAAGCAGGTGATTTAAAAGCTACTGTTACTTACAGCTCTTCTAAAGGTGAAACATCTTCAACAACTGATACAGAGTTCAACAACGTTGTCGTAGCTCCAGTTAAAGTGAAATTTGACTTCACTAAGAAATTGGCTGGACGTGAACTTAAAGATGGCGAATTCAGGTTCATCCTTAAAGATGCAAACGGTCAAGAAGTTGAAACTGTAGCTAACAAAAAAGATGGAACTGTAACATTTACAGAAATTTCATTTGATAATACTAAAGTAGGTACTCACACTTATACTGTAGAAGAAGTTATCCCTGCAGCTAAAGAAGTAGGTATGACGTATGACACTATGAAGGCAACGATCACTGTTGAAGTTGCTAAGAATGGTCACACCTTGACTACTGTAACAAACGTAACATCAACTGGCGGTGTCAATGCTGATGGAACATCAACAGAAGGAACTGATGATAAAGAATTCAACAACAAAATCACTCCTCCTGAAACACCTGAATTCCAACCTGAAAAATTTGTTCTTAACAAAGAGAAATTTGACATTACAGGATCAAAACTTGTAGATGATGACGATGAGTTGACCGATGAGTACACTGCTACAAATGCAAATCCATACGCAGATGGAACTTCAAATAACGAAGCAGAAAATATCAATACGAAGTCAGTTGAACGTGGTGAAAAGATCTACTACCAAGTATGGTTGGATACTAAGAACTTCACTGACAGAAACAACATCCAATCTGTTGGTATCTCTGATACTTATGATGCAGATAAATTAACTGTCAACGCTGCTGATATTAAAGCTTATGACAGTGAAAGTGGTGCTGACGTAACTGATAAGTTTGACATCAAGGTTGAAAATGGCGTCATTACAGCAACATCTAAAGCTTCTATGAACAAATCTTTAGGTGATGCTGATAACACTCAAGTTGTCGACACAACTAAATTTGCATTTGGTCGCTACTACAAATTCGATATTCCAGCAACAGTTAAAGCTGACGTTGCAGGTGGCGTAGACATCGAAAACAAAGCGAACCAAATCGTTCACGTTTACAACCCAGTAAGTAAATCTGTAGAAACTCCAGAAAAACCAACTCAAAAACGTGTGAACAGTGTACCTATCTCAGTAGACTTCAACTTCACTAAACGCTTGGAAGGTCGTGAATTGAAAGCTAACGAATTCAGCTTCGA
>NZ_JACLQJ010000036.1:0-1087 GCF_016648665.1 Streptococcus sp. 23.2 | reverse complement strand
TCGATCACTTGAGTGTTGTCCGCATCGCCAAGTGACTTAGTGAAGCCAGCTTTAAGGGTTGCAGTAATCACACCATTGTTCACAGCGATATCGAATTTATCTGTGACATCGTCACCTGTTACTGAATCGTAAGCTTTGATCTTAGTAGAATCAAGATCCAACTTAGTTTCATCGTAGTCATCTGAGATTCCTACTGATTGGATGTTGTCTTTGTTAGCTGCGTCAAATTTAGTTGTATCCAACCATACTTGGTAAACCAACTTATCGCCACGTTTAACAGTCTTCGTATTCAAGTTTTGAGCTTCGTTGTTTGAAGTTCCATCTGCGTATGGGTTTGTATTTGTTTCACCATATTTATCAGTCAATTCAGAATCATCATCAACGAGTTTGTCGCCTGTGATATCGAATTTCTCTTCAGAAACAACGTATTTCTCTGGTTGGAACTTAGGTTCTTCTGGAGGACGAACAGTATTGTTGAACTCTTTATCAGCGATATCGCCAACAGTTGCCACAAGAACTTTAGCTGTTCCATCGTGAGAAACAGTTACTGTTACATTCGCTTTCATAGTATCGTATGTAACGGTTGCGTCTGTTCCAGCTACTTCTTCAACTGTGTAGTTGTGAACACCAGCTTGTTCTTTCTTGAATTCGATAGCTGAGAACTTAACGTTTCCAGATGCATCGTTGCTTACAGTTTCAACTACTTCACCAGCTGAATTCTTAAGTACGAAGCTGAATTCGTTAGCTTTAAGCTCACGGCCTTCCAAGCGTTTAGTGAAGTTGAATTCTACTTGTACTGGTACGCTGTTTACACGTTTTTGAGTAGGTTTGTTTGGAGTTTCAACTTTCTTAGTTGTTGGGTTGTAGTAGTTGACTACTTGAGCCGCAGTATTTTCGATATCTACTCCGCCAGGTACATCAGCTTTCACTGTTGTTGGAATGTCGAACTTGTAGTAACGTCCGAAGGCGAATTTAGTTGTGTCGATCACTTGAGTGTTGTCCGCATCGCCAAGTGACTTAGTGAAGCCAGCTTTAAGGGTTGCAGTAATCACACCATTGTTCACAGCGATATCGAATTTATCTGTGA
>NZ_JACLQJ010000035.1:0-2284 GCF_016648665.1 Streptococcus sp. 23.2 | reverse complement strand
AGATGTGTAAAAGAGTCAGTATTTAAATTATCACCTTCTATACTTTCTAAAACATCATGTATGACAAATTTTGGTACTTTTTTATTTTCAACTGTTGCAAACTTTTGATATGAAATATCGTATGCTGCAATGAGAGATTTTTTTGTTCCAGTACTAGTTCCACTATGTATATTTTTTATCGAAACTGGGAATTCGCTAATATCTGGATTATAAATTAGAATAGGTTTTTCACCATTTATTTTATTTGAAATCTTATTAAAATAAGTATTAAATAAATTTATCTTTTCAGAATAAACAGTTTTAAATTCTTCTTTAGTAAAAGATGATAAACTTTCAATTCTTTTAGTTATTACATTTTTTTCCTCTTCAAACCTTTTTAATGAATTAAAGTTTTCTTTAATTGCCATCCATTCACTCTTATATCCATTAAGAATTTCAGTTAATTTGAAATAGTCTTCAATTTTGTTATCTTTAATTAAAGACAAATGATTTTTGTTTTTTAAATCCATCTCTTCAACTTTATTTACCAAAACTTCTTTTTGTCTATGTAATATTTCTCCAATATCTTTAAAATAATTAATCTTATTCTGTAATAATTTGTTATTAAAATCAATAAGCTCACCAAAAGTCTTATTTAATTTAGGTACTATATTGTTTATTTCATTAAAAAAATCTTTTGACAGGCCATCATCAAAATGCTTGGTAAAAGTAGTCCTCAGGTTCTCAATTATTTCATTGTTACGATCTATTCTATATTCTAAATCATAAATTTGAGCTATTATAGCCTGGTACTCATTTCGATTTTTCAAAATATATTTAATGTTTTTTTCAAAATAGTCTTTACTCACAATATTATCTATTTTCAATTCAACTTCATTAATATAATTTGAAAGCTTTTGCATGTTTTCTTCAGCTGTTTTCAAATTATCAAATCCATTGATTTCCATATATTTCTTTTGAGCTTTCTTCACAATATTTAATTCTTTTTTTAATTTATCTCGTTCCTTATCAAATGCAGGATTAGATATATTAAATAGGTAATTATAGATTGCTCGATACTGATTAATGGTGCCATGATCCAAAAATTTTAAAAATTGATCATTGTCATGATTTAATGAAACTCTTATAAACGGTTGAATATTCTGACGAAATGTTGGAATATTTGCCTGATTATCAAATAATATCAAATTTAATTCTCTATTATAATTCTTTAAGCTTAATATAGTGTCTCCAATTTTTCTTTTTCCTCCATCAAATAATTCAACAGTCAGATAATAGACTTCTTTTGGAAAATCAATATTATCAACTAACTCAATTGTTGCAGCAATCATATTATTCTCGATAAATGCTTTCAACTTATCATTTCTAGTCTTTAAATCCTTGTCATCATATAAAGCTGATCTATCTCTCGCACCAAAAATTATATCAATTAGCTTCAATAAGGTAGTTTTTCCGACTTGATTATGACTTAATCCATTACTGGAATCAACAATAAAATTAACTCCATTGCGAAAGTTAATTTCCCTAACGAGACTCTCTGTTTTTAAACTCTTTATAAACAATCTTTTAATATACACTATATATATCTCCCTCAGCACTTACATCTAACATGTCTAGTAAGAATAAAAAATCTATCGCTAATATAAAGGTTGTAAAATTAACCTTTTCACTCAATTTTTGATTAACTTCGTTATATAACTGTATACTATCTATTCTATTTTTATCAATCATAACGCCATAAATTATTGAAGATAAATAAAATACAGTATTATGTGGTGAACTATTTTTATCTAATAAAATCATTTTTGATCTTTCATACTTGGTTTATATAAAATTTTACAATCGGCAACACAACACTGCAATAGAGCAATTACAAATTGCTCTACATCCTCATAATCAAATGGAGTTGCTTTGTATCTTGGATCATCGTATATCTTTTTCGCTAGTCTAGATTTTATTTCGTTTAAAACGTTATCTCCAAATGATTCATGTATTTCATCAGGTTCTTCTCCATAATTAGTAATAAACTCAATTCGAACTTGCTTAATAACTTTCTCACTTTCAACAAAATCATTCTTTAGTATTTGGTCTAGATTGTAATAATCTTCAGATAAATCTCGAAATATCTCTATATATATTTTCGAACAGTTATATTCCATTTTTTTACCAATCTCCTCAGGTAAATCCAATGGAAAATCTGTATTATTTTCAAATTCTTGATTTTTAAAAATTTCCAAAAATTTATACATCTTTGTTTGTGGTAAAGTTTTTGAACCCTCAACAT
>NZ_JACLQJ010000034.1:924-2930 GCF_016648665.1 Streptococcus sp. 23.2 | reverse complement strand
ATTCCAGCAGGAAATGTAACAGCCAAAGCGACAGATGCATCAGGTAACACCTCAGACGCAAGTGATCCAAAAGTAGCAACAGATACAACAGCGCCAGCGAAACCAGTAGTGAATACAGACCTCACAGGAAAAGCAGGCACTAAGCCATCAGTTGAAGTGAGTGCAGAACCAGGTTCAACTGTTGCCCTTTACGATAAAGATGGTAACAAAATTGGTGAAGGAACGGCTGCTAGCAATGGTAAAGTAACCATTACCCCAACTGTAGCAATTCCAGTAGGTAATGTAACAGCCAAAGCGACAGACCCATCAGGAAACACCTCAGATGCGAGTGATCCAAAAGTAGCGACAGATACTACAGCTCCAGCGAAACCAGTAGTGAATACAGACCTCACAGGCAAAGCAGGCACTAAGCCATCAGTAGAAATAACTGCAGAACCAGGTTCAACTGTTGCTCTTTACGACAAAGATGGTAACAAGATTGGTGAAGGAACGGCTGCTAGCAATGGCAAAGCAACCATCACGCCAACCGTTGATATTCCAGTAGGTAATGTAACAGCGACAGCGACCGATCCATCAGGAAACACATCAGACGCAAGTGATCCTAAAGTAGCAACCGACACCACAGCCCCAGCGAAACCAGTAGTTGCTACAGACCTCACAAGCAAAGCCGGCACTAAGACACCGGTTGAAGTGAGTGCAGAACCAGGTTCAACTGTTGCCCTTTACGATAAAGATGGTAACAAGATTGGTGAAGCGACAGCAGGCGCAGATGGCAAAGCAACTGTTACCCCAACTGTTGATATTCCAGTAGGTAATGTAACAGCCAAAGCGACAGATCCATCAGGAAATACCTCAGATGCAAGTGATCCTAAAGTAGCGACAGATACAACAGCGCCAGCGAAACCAGTAGTGAATACAGATCTTACCGGTAAAGCAGGCACTAAGCCATCAGTAGAAGTAACTGCAGAACCAGGTTCAACTGTTGCTCTTTACGATAAAGATGGCAACAAGATTGGTGAAGCGACAGCAGGAGCAGATGGTAAAGCAACAATCACGCCAACTGTTGCTATTCCAGCAGGAAATGTAACAGCCAAAGCGACAGATCCATCAGGAAATACATCAGACGCAAGTGATCCTAAAGTGGCGACAGATACAACAGCTCCAGCGAAACCAGTTGTGAACACAGACCTTACCGGTAAAGCCGGAACTAAGCCATCAGTAGAAGTGAGCGCAGAACCAGGCTCAACTGTTGCCCTTTACGACAAAGATGGTAACAAGATTGGTGAAGCTACAGCAGGCGCAGATGGCAAAGCAACGATTACGCCAACCGTCGACATTCCAGCAGGAAATGTGACAGCGACAGCGACGGACCCAGCCGGAAATACCTCAGACGCAAGTGATCCAGCGAAGGCAACTACAGGCGCTGATACAGAAGCGCCAGTGAAACCAGTAGTCGCTACAGACCTCACAGGAAAAGCAGGTACTAAGACACCGGTTGAAGTCAGCGCAGAACCAGGTTCAACTGTTGCCCTTTACGATAAAGATGGTAACAAGATTGGTGAAGCGACAGCAGGCGCAGATGGCAAAGCAACAATCACGCCAACCGTTGCTATTCCAGCAGGCAATGTGACAGCGACAGCGACAGATGCAGCTGGTAATACATCAGTTGCAAGTGATCCTAAAGTAGCGACAGATACCACAGCCCCAGCGAAACCAGTAGTGGATACAGACCTTACCGGTAAAGCCGGTACTAAGACTCCAGTTGAAGTAACTGCAGAACCAGGTTCAACTGTTGCTCTTTACGATAAAGATGGCAACAAGATTGGTGAAGCTACAGCAGGCGCAGATGGTAAAGCAACCATTACCCCAACAGTCGACATTCCAGCAGGAAATGTGACAGCTAAAGCGACAGACCCATCAGGAAACACATCAGATGCCAGCGATCCAATGGTAGCAACAACTGATACAACAGCTCCAGCTAAACCAGTTGTCGCTACAGACCTTAC
>NZ_JACLQJ010000034.1:0-824 GCF_016648665.1 Streptococcus sp. 23.2 | reverse complement strand
GACCCAGCAGGAAACACTTCAGATGCCAGCGATCCAATGGTAGCAACAACTGATACAACAGCTCCAGCTAAACCAGTTGTCGCTACAGACCTTACTGACAAAGCAGGTACTAAGACTCCGGTTGAAGTGAGTGCAGAACCAGGAACTAAGGTTGAATTGTTCGATAAAGACGGCAACAAGATTGGTGAAGCAACAGCTGATGAAAATGGTAAAGCTACGATCACACCAACTGTAGCAATTCCAGCCGGTAATGTAACAGCGAAAGCGACAGACCCAGCAGGAAACACTTCAGATGCCAGCGATCCAATGGTAGCAACAACTGATACAACAGCTCCAGCTAAACCAGTAGCGAACACAGTTAAAGCTGGTGACACAGCAATCACAGGTACAGCCGAAGCAGGCTCAACAGTAGAAGTAACGCTTCCAGATGGCTCTAAAGTATCGGCTAAAGCTGGTCAAGATGGTAACTTCAGTGTACCAGTCAGCGGTTTGAAGGAAGGTGACACAGTTTCTGTCACTGCAACAGATGATGCAGGCAACACATCAGCACCAACTACAGCAACAGTAGCGAAAGCCGATGATAAGACAGCACCAGACGCACCAGTTGTGAACACAGTTAAAGCAGGCACTACAGCAGTAACAGGAACAGCCGAAGCAGGCTCAACAGTAGAAGTCACTCTTCCAGATGGCTCTAAAGTATCGGCTAAAGCTGATCAAGATGGTAACTTCAGTGTACCAGTCAGCGGCTTGAAGGAAGGTGACACAGTTTCTGTCACTGCAACAGATGATGCAGGCAACACCTCTAACCCAACATCAGTGACTGT
>NZ_JACLQJ010000033.1:0-3914 GCF_016648665.1 Streptococcus sp. 23.2 | reverse complement strand
GTCCTCATAAGTTAATTTCATAATAAAAACACCTCAAAAATTAGATTTTTTCTGTCTAACTTTTGGGGTGCAGTTCACTTTGTGGGGTGTTTTTTAATTGATTGAAGCGAAAAATGTTACAAACCATTGTCTTTTTTGTAATAAAAATGTAAAATAAGTAAAGAGAACAATAAATCTCATTTTGAATAAGAGGGATTCGTTTATTAAAGGAACTGCTCCACCTTGGATCTATCTTAAGATTATGCTAGAGGAGTTATGTTATGCTTAACATCTATGTTTTAGAGGATTATTTTATCCAACAAAATCGTATTGAAGAGGTTATTCATACGATTCTTAAGAAAAATAATATTAAAGTGGGCGACTTTGAGGTTTTTGACAAACCCAATCAGCTATTAGAGTCTATTACCGAGCGAGGGTCTCATCAGCTCTTTTTCTTGGACATTCAAATTAAAGACGATACTAAAAAAGGCTTGGAGGTTGCTAAGCAGATTCGCAAGAATGATCCCTATGCCAATATTGTTTTCTTCACGACCCATTCAGAGTATCTTCCCTTAACTTTTCAATACCAACTGGCAGCTCTAGACTTTATTGATAAGTCTTTGGAGGGTGAGGACTTTCAAAAGCGTGTGGAAAGTATTATCTTATTAACCTGCAAAAAGATACAGAGTCAGAATCCAGAAGACGCTTTTCGGATTGAGAATGCTAAGACCGTTATTCAGGTTCCCTTTCATGATATCTTGTACTTTGAGACGTCAGATATTGTTCATAAGGTTATCCTTTATACTAAAGAGGAGCAGATTGAGTTTTATGGCAGTCTCTCTCAAATTGAAAAGAGTGACCCTAGACTGTTTAAATGCCACAAATCTTTCCTTATCAATCCAGAAAATATCATCAAATTAGATAAAAGTACGGGGACAGTCTATTTTGAAAATGGTGGCGTTTGCTATGTTTCAAAGTTGAAACTAAAGAAATTGCTTGAGAGAATCAGCCTATGACAGCAATCAATTTTTTGTTGGATAATCTAGATTTTTTAGCGGAGATTATCCTCTTTATTCTCATTTATCAATACATTACCTCCGAGAAGATAAAGCTAAGATGGTATATCATCATCCCCTTGATTATCCGATTTTTGTTTGTGCTCTCTCCAACGCTATCCTATGTTTTAGGGCATGCCTTCTTGGTTGTTTATTCCCTCTACAGAAATCGTTATGGCAATAGGTTATTAGATATTTTCTATGGCTTGTTTCCAATCATCATAGAAAGTCTTGTTCACAATCTTATTATTTATGGGATTGCCTTGGTCATCAATCGTCATTATCTGATTGTACTTAACCATTTTCATTTAAACCTTGTCATTGAGTTGCTAGTCTTTCCTGTGTTTTGGTTAATCATTAAGACCTTAAAAGTGGATTTCAAAGCATTGAACTATGGTTTTCGAAAGTCATTTTCAAAGTACTTTTTATTACTTATAGATATATCAATGTTATCTTATGCCCTCCTTCTCCAATATATTACCTTTTTTGTGCAACAGAGCCCTAGAGGAAGAGATTGGCATGTTTATCTCGTGGTGACCTATGCTTTACTCTTTCTTGCGACCCTTGTTTATATCAATGCGACCTTCAGTGAGAGACTAAAAGAAGAAGTCCTACTCCAAAAAGATAGGCAAATGAGTGATTTGGCTCATTATAGTCAACAAATCGAGCAACTCTATACGGATCTTCGTCGCTTCAGGCACGATTACCTAAATGTCTTGTCTAGTATCAAATATGGCATTGACTCCAAGGATATGGCTATTATTTCCGATATCTACGATAACATTCTTGAAAAAACAAAGACTCGGATTGAGGGGAAACAGTACGAAATTGCCAACTTGATTAATATTAAAGATGAAGCTGTTAAAGGTGTCCTGGCTAGTAAAATTTTGGAAGCACAGGGACAGTCTATTACCATTCACCTTGAGGTCAGTGATATCTTTGAAGTATCGAGGATGGAATTGTTGGATTTCATAACAGTGTTGTCTATTTTTTTGGATAATGCTATTGAAGCTAGTCTGGATAGCAGTGCTAAAGAAGTAAACATTGCTCTTATCAGTGGAGAGACAAAGGTAGTAATAGTGGAGAATACCATTGCTCAAGAATCTATCAATACAGTCGGTATCTTTAAACTTGGTCGCTCAAGTAAAGGAGAGGGCCGCGGTATAGGTCTGTCCACTGTTCGAGAGATTTTAGGGAAGTACCCTAATTGTTCTTTGTCAACACAATCTAAAGACTATCGTTTTAAACAGACACTAAAAATAGAAGATGTGGTTTGATAGAACCACATCTTTTGTTATGTGACTTTAAGTCCGTTTCGCTCCGAAGGTGCGAAACAAATAAACCACCCGCATAGTGATATGCCCCCTGTCAAGTAGACAGGTTAAATATCTAAAAAAGTGTCTGTTTTTGAAGGTCAGTCGTACAAAATAAATGTACGGCTGTTTTTTTATGCAGACCACTTATACTTGTACTTTTCAATTTTGTTATTCTTAGCGATTGGGTATGACAAAGGATGTTCTGATGATAAGGCAACGTTTCTTACTTCTAGAGGCGTTTTACAGTCATACCTACTTTGTGGACGCTCTTGACAGTAAAATCGGATATAGTCTTTGATGGCATATCGGAGGGAGGCCTCATCTGAAATCTCATATATCTGATACATTTCCGATTTTATAATTCCCCAAAAACCTTCTATTGGTCCGTTATCAATACAATGGCCTACTCTTGACATGGATTGAATCACATCAGTATCTTTCAGCTTTTTTTGAAAGTTCTTATTGGTATATTGAAACCCTCTATCGCTGTGAAATATAGGCTTCGCAGTAGGATTTTTTTCAATGGCTTTGTCAAATGTTTTGAAGACTAGCCGATTGTCATTTCGACCACTTATGACAAAAGCAATAGGATAGCGGTCATATAAATCAAGTATGGCACTAAGATAAAGTTTCTTATGAGAGTTAGGAATCTTAAACTCTGTAACATCTGTTACCCATTTTTTATTCGGAGCAGTCGTATAGAAGTTCCTTGATAACTTATTTTCTGCAGTTTCTTCAGGCTTGGCAGTCTTGTATTTTTTCCTTTTCTTACGGATAAAAGCGTGAATATCGAGTATTTTCATAATTCGGTGAATTCTCTTTCTTGAGTAATTCGTATGATTGAAAAGATTGATCCAATCGGTCATTCTTCGGTATCCCAAGATATGTGAAAAACGTTCGTCATATTCTTTAATTAATTCCGCAATTTCGCTGTTTAATTGTTCTTGTTCTGGAACTATTCTATGTTTCCATTTATAAAATGCAGACCTCGTAGTGCCGAGCTGATGACACATCCAGCTAATGCTCCACCCTTTATTTGTGTTGAAGTCTTCAATCGCTAAGTATTTTGATTCGTGGCGCTGTTTGCCTAGCCTCACATCCTTCCGAATTCTTTCACTTTTTTTAAGAGTTCAACAGCCATATCCTTTTCTTCTAACTGACGTTTTAAGCGCACATTTTCTCTTCGTAAACGCTCTAATTCATCAACCTCATCATCTATTTTGTGATGACCCCTTTTGTCAACTAAACCTTCTTCACCATCACTATCATACTTCTTTACCCACGAGTATACTTGGCTATAAGAAACATCATAAAGCACCGCCGTTTCCTTATAATTGCGATTGTGTTCAATACAATAATTGACAATCTCTTTGCGCTCATCAATAGTAGTTTTACGTCTTGCTTTTGCCATATAGACCCCCTGTTTTGGATTGTAATCCTTAAGTTCTATATTGGCATTATACATCCTAATCCACTTTCTTAAAAGCCCTGAAGAAATATCATACTGATGACCTAAATCAATAGATGAAGCCTCACCACTAATACATTTTTCTACAAGTTCCAT
>NZ_JACLQJ010000032.1:0-4614 GCF_016648665.1 Streptococcus sp. 23.2 | reverse complement strand
CCAGTGGTTCCACCAGTGACACCACCAACTACACCAGAAGCTCCTAAAGGACCAGCACTCCCTGAAACAGGTGATGATGCGTCTATGGCAGCTATGGCTCTCGGAGGAATCCTTGCGGCAGCTGGACTTGGTTTAGCAGGAAAACGCAAAAAAGAAGACTAAAATAGTTAATAGGTTAAATCCCTCAACATAGTTAGTTAGACTATTTCAGTTTTCGAAAAAGAGACTTATCCCGAAAGGGGTGGGTCTTTTTTGTGTTATGTTCAAAGTGATGAATACAGGCTTTCTAAGGTTAATAAAATTTTTTAAACCAAATCTCAAACCTTTGATATGCTTGTTAAGTATATTGGCATCTTCTATTTTTGTAATCGAATACTGCGCTTCTAAAACATTTTTTGTATTGTTTGTGTTTAAGAAAAGTCCTTAAGTATGTTTGAAATTAATGATTGACCTTGCTTCAAGTTTTCTCTATCAGCTCAAAGAACCTATCTACTCTCTTCTCCTGAAAGTGAAATAGTAAGAGTTGGTAAAGATTATAGTAGTCGCTGAGTTCCTCTGAGAAATTCAGTGTCTTTTCAATGACTTTATGTGGTTATAAAGTTTGACGGAAGGTCTTTGAGTAAAAAGGGGTGAGAGATAACTTACGGCTGTCCTTTTGGAAGAGTCGTCAATGATTTTTTAAGGCTCGATAGGGTCGTGATTTTTTGATAAAATGATTCATAATCACAATTCTAGTCTTAAAAATACCTGCTTTATAATCTCTATAGTAGTTTTATCTATTACAGACATCATAGAGCAATTTTTTAATTATTCAGTCAAAAACAAAGTTCTATGGAAAGATAAACCATTAAAAATACTGACATATTTTCAATCTAATTACATTAATAAATCTAAAAAAATGTATATTTACACTTGATCTTAGTTAAATTATGAGTGTATCTATAAATGTTGAAAGTGTAAAAGGTAAGAATCATTCTATGATTCGAAAATTGTAAGACTTTTACAAAGTAATATATATTGATATTGTAAGATGTTATAAATACTTTAAATACAATTATTGATTTATGCTTTGAATTATATATGTAAAGTTGTATAGGTTCTGTATAAAAAGAAGGTGTTAGAAAATAAATACTTTGAAAAGAATAATGCTTAAGTTATTTTAAAAAAAGAGAGAAAACTAATTTTATGATAGTAAAATATTGATTCAATTTTAATTTTATGATATATTTTTCGTTAGGGAAATTCATTTTATATTATTTTTAGAAGAGATAAGAGTAATCAAAATCTAATGATTACTTGTCTAGGAGGAAATATGGGTAAAGATATCTTTAGTAAGAAGAGTCGTTTCTCGATTCGTAAATTGAATATTGGAGTCTGCTCGGTCTTGCTTGGTACTTTGATCATGATTGGTCACACAGCTCAAGCGGATGAAACGACATCTGATGGAGCAACAGTTGCAGCTACAGCTGTAAGTGCAAGTCAAGGTGAAGGAGTTCCGGCCGCAACTTCGCCAAGCACAGCATCAGAAAGTGTCTCAACTACTACGGTAACACCAGCTGTCACTGAAACAGTCGCAGCGACATCAGTTGAGCATACAAGTTCAGCGCCGGCAAATTCAGTAGCGACATCAACAAGTCCAGTAGTTGCTTCAGAAGTTACAGGCTCAGCAAATGTATCAACCGCAAAACCAGCAACTGCATCTGAGGCATCTCGTTCAGTCACAGCTTCTACAACACCATCAACTACAGCAAGCTCAGAGAGCGCTATCACAAATAATATTAGTGCGTCAGAAACTGCAAATGCGCCTCGTGTACGTAGTCGTCGAAGTATCGCACAAGGAGCAACACGTTCAGCATCAACTGCAACACGTGCGTCAGATGGTGCACAAAACCTTGATTATTCTAACAAAGAAAATGCTCAAGATTACGTACAGATTAGCTACGAAGTAGACAAGGCTAATAACGTTCTTCATTGGACTGTTCTTGATAATCCTGGTCGAAAAGCGAATGCCGCTAGTGGTTATGTTTACTTTACTATCCCTAAAGATTCTGTTGGCGCACCAACGAACTGGCAAGTTGTTCAAACTGACAAAAATGGAAAAGTAGTCAATACGCGTAATTACTGGAAGGATAATGATGGATCATACTTGATGGGTCAAAATGGTAGAATGGATACCTATACAGGCTCTGAAATGACTCAACGTTTGACCCAACTTTACAAAGATATAAAAAATCCAGCAATTCAAGGAAATGAAGCAGCGGTAGCGGCTCAAACAGCAGAACGTTCACAAGCTTTGTATACGATGACAGCGGATAATAATGCCATTCGTAATGTTATGTGGACGATTACATTTGATACACCGATCGTAGATAAATCTAAGCCACTTGACTATGTTGCAGGTATGCAAGGAACAGGAGTTATTGGCGGAAGAACGAATATTATGACTGGTTATGCGGATAACTTCATTGATAATGAAAGTTCAAAATTCCAAGCAGTAGCAGTCAAAGAAAAGTATACTGCAAAAGTTGGTGGAAGTTTTGATGCTACTCCGGCTAATTATGTAACCAATAAAGCTGGAACACCAGAATTCCCAAATAACTATCGTGGTGCAACAACATTTGCATGGAAAGACGGCCAAGCTCCAACTGCTACACAAGCAGGTACTTATACAAAAACCGTAGTGGTTACTTACCCAGCTCATTATAATCAGGCCCCACAAGAAGTGACAGTTACTTTTGAAGTTCAGGGTGAAACACCAAAACCAGTTGCACCAGCAAGTCAGGTTCCAGAAATTACTTCAAATCTTAATGGTAAAGCAAGTACACCAGCTGATGTGACTGTAAATGCAACAGCAGGCTCAACTGTAAAACTTTATAATAATGATGGCGTTGTGATCGGTGAAGCAGTAGCAAACGACCAAGGTGTAGCCACTGTTCACCCTACAAACAGCCTTCCAGAAGGAGAAATTACAGCTACCTCAACACCAGCAGGTGGAAGTGAGTCAGCTAAGAGTGCACCGATTACAGTTACAAAAACACAGTTGACCTATGTAGGTGGAGGAGTTAGTGGTGATAACTACACTCAACTTTTGGTTACCGAGTCACATCTTACAGTTTACCCAGGTGATCCTGTCAATGTAACAATTCAAGCAGCAGGATCACCGTCAGTTGAAAAATTTTGGATTCCTAATAATCCTTATTTGGCAAAAGGACTAGCATATACGAATGATTCTAATGGTGGTTTCCTGGATACAGCTGGCTCAAATACTTATAGACAGCGTAAGGCATACTATCGTGGTAATGTTGATATGACGCAGCCTGCAGGTAGTTCCACTGCTACCTATGCTGTTAGAAATAAAAATGGTAAAGTAGTAACGAGAAATCTTACAATTACCGTTCTTGAGACAGCTAAGAAGTATGAGCCAACTCCTGGAGGAGCAAAAGTAGAAGTTGCTGATCCTAATAATATAAGTGCAACTGAGAAGGCAGCTATTGAAAAAACGGTTGGAGACGCGAATACTGCGCTTCCACAAGGAACAACATACGTTGCGGATGAAAAGGGTAATGTTACTATTACTTATCCTGATAAATCAGTAGATAAAATTGCTGCGGCATACTTAGTTACACCTGCAAAAGACACCACAGCTCCAGATAAACCAGTAGTGAATACAGATCTTACAGGAAAGGCTGGAACTAAGACTCCGGTTGAGGTGACTGCAGAAAAAGGCTCAACTGTTGCCCTTTACGATAAAGATAACAACAAGATCGGTGAAGCAACAGCGGGAGAAAATGGTAAAGCAACCATTACACCAACAGTTGATATTCCAGCAGGAAATGTAACAGCTAAAGCAACAGATGCAGCGGGTAACACATCAGTTGCAAGTGATCCTAAAGTAGCGACAGATACAACAGCGCCAGCGAAACCAGTAGTGAATACAGACCTAACAGGTAAAGCAGGCACTAAGCCATCAGTAGAAGTGAGCGCAGAACCAGGCTCAACCGTTGCCCTTTACGATAAAGATGGCAACAAGATTGGTGAAGGAACGGCTGCTAGCAATGGTAAAGTAACCATTACCCCAACTGTTGATATTCCAGCAGGAAATGTAACAGCCAAAGCGACAGATGCAGCGGGTAACACCTCAGACGCAAGTGATCCAAAAGTAGCAACAGATACAACAGCTCCAGCGAAACCAGTAGTGAATACAGACCTTACAGGTAAAGCCGGAACTAAGCCATCAGTAGAAGTAACTGCAGAACCAGGTTCAACTGTTGCTCTTTACGATAAAGATGGTAACAAGATTGGTGAAGGAACGGCTGCTAGCAATGGTAAAGTAACCATCACACCAACCGTTGCTATTCCAGAAGGTAATGTAACAGCTAAAGCGACTGACCCATCAGGAAACACCTCAGACGCAAGTGATCCAAAAGTAGCAACCGACACCACAGCGCCAGCGAAACCAGTAGTGAATACAGACCTCACAGGTAAAGCAGGTACTAAGCCATCAGTAGAAGTAACTGCAGAACCAGGCTCAACTGTTGCTCTTTACGATAAAGACGGCAACAAGATTGGTGAAGCGACAGCAGGCGCAAATGGTAAAGCAACCATTACGCCAAC
>NZ_JACLQJ010000031.1:0-5048 GCF_016648665.1 Streptococcus sp. 23.2 | reverse complement strand
CGCTAAGCGACTACCGTATCTAACAGGGGGCAACCCCCAACTACATCAGGCGTACTAGGGCTTAACTTCTGTGTTCGGCATGGGAACAGGTGTATCTCCTAGGCTATCATCACTTAACTCTGAGTATTCTCAACTCAAAATTGAATATCTATACTGTATCAAGAAACCAAATCGTTGTCAATATGTCTCAGTTACTTTCTTTGGATAAGTCCTCGAGCTATTAGTATTAGTCCGCTACATGTGTCACCACACTTCCACTTCTAACCTATCAACCTGATCATCTCTCAGGGCTCTTACTGATATAAAATCATGGGAAATCTCATCTTGAGGTGGGCTTCACACTTAGATGCTTTCAGCGTTTATCCCTTCCCTACATAGCTACCCAGCGATGCTCTTGGCAGAACAACTGGTACACCAGCGGTAAGTCCACTCTGGTCCTCTCGTACTAGGAGCAGATCCTCTCAAATTTCCTACGCCCGCGACGGATAGGGACCGAACTGTCTCACGACGTTCTGAACCCAGCTCGCGTGCCGCTTTAATGGGCGAACAGCCCAACCCTTGGGACCGACTACAGCCCCAGGATGCGACGAGCCGACATCGAGGTGCCAAACCTCCCCGTCGATGTGAACTCTTGGGGGAGATAAGCCTGTTATCCCCAGGGTAGCTTTTATCCGTTGAGCGATGGCCCTTCCATGCGGAACCACCGGATCACTAAGCCCGACTTTCGTCCCTGCTCGAGTTGTAGCTCTCGCAGTCAAGCTCCCTTATACCTTTACACTCTGCGAATGATTTCCAACCATTCTGAGGGAACCTTTGGGCGCCTCCGTTACCTTTTAGGAGGCGACCGCCCCAGTCAAACTGCCCGTCAGACACTGTCTCCGATAGGGATAACCTATCTGGGTTAGAGTAGCCATAACACAAGGGTAGTATCCCAACAACGCCTCACTCGAAACTGGCGTCCCGAGGTCATAGGCTCCTACCTATCCTGTACATGTGGTACAGATACTCAATATCAAACTGCAGTAAAGCTCCATGGGGTCTTTCCGTCCTGTCGCGGGTAACCTGCATCTTCACAGGTACTAAAATTTCACCGAGTCTCTCGTTGAGACAGTGCCCAAATCATTACGCCTTTCGTGCGGGTCGGAACTTACCCGACAAGGAATTTCGCTACCTTAGGACCGTTATAGTTACGGCCGCCGTTTACTGGGGCTTCAATTCATACCTTCGCTTACGCTAAGCACTCCTCTTAACCTTCCAGCACCGGGCAGGCGTCACCCCCTATACATCATCTTACGATTTAGCAGAGAGCTGTGTTTTTGATAAACAGTTGCTTGGGCCTATTCACTGCGGCTGACCATAAGTCAGCGCCCCTTCTCCCGAAGTTACGGGGCCATTTTGCCGAGTTCCTTAACGAGAGTTCTCTCGCTCACCTGAGGCTACTCGCCTCGACTACCTGTGTCGGTTTGCGGTACGGGTAGAGTATAATTAACGCTAGAAGCTTTTCTCGGCAGTGTGACATCACTAACTTCGCTACTAAACTTCGCTCCCCATCACAGCTCAATGTTATAGATATAAGCATTTAACTCATATCACACCTCACTGCTTGGCCAGACACTTCCAATCGTCTGGTTTAGTTAGCCTACTGCGTCCCTCCATCACTATATACTCTAGTACAGGAATATCAACCTGTTGTCCATCGGATACACCTTTCGGTCTCTCCTTAGGTCCCGACTAACCCAGGGCGGACGAGCCTTCCCCTGGAAACCTTAGTCTTACGGTGGACAGGATTCTCACCTGTCTTTCGCTACTCATACCGGCATTCTCACTTCTATGCGCTCCAGCACTCCTCACGGTACACCTTCTTCGCACATAGAACGCTCTCCTACCATACCTATAAAGGTATCCACAGCTTCGGTAATATGTTTTAGCCCCGGTACATTTTCGGCGCAGGGTCACTCGACTAGTGAGCTATTACGCACTCTTTGAATGAATAGCTGCTTCTAAGCTAACATCCTAGTTGTCTGTGCAACCCCACATCCTTTTCCACTTAACATATATTTTGGGACCTTAGCTGGTGGTCTGGGCTGTTTCCCTTTCGACTACGGATCTTAGCACTCGCAGTCTGACTGCCGATTATATCTCGTTGGCATTCGGAGTTTATCTGAGATTGGTAATCCGGGATGGACCCCTCACCCAAACAGTGCTCTACCTCCAAGAGACTTAACATCGACGCTAGCCCTAAAGCTATTTCGGAGAGAACCAGCTATCTCCAAGTTCGTTTGGAATTTCTCCGCTACCCACAAGTCATCCAAGCACTTTTCAACGTGCCCTGGTTCGGTCCTCCAGTGAGTTTTACCTCACCTTCAACCTGCTCATGGGTAGGTCACATGGTTTCGGGTCTACGACATGATACTAATGCGCCCTATTAAGACTCGGTTTCCCTACGGCTCCGTCTCTTCAACTTAACCTCGCATCATATCGTAACTCGCCGGTTCATTCTACAAAAGGCACGCTCTCACCCATTAACGGGCTCGAACTTGTTGTAGGCACACGGTTTCAGGTTCTATTTCACTCCCCTCCCGGGGTGCTTTTCACCTTTCCCTCACGGTACTGGTTCACTATCGGTCACTAGAGAGTATTTAGGGTTGGGAGATGGTCCTCCCAGATTCCGACGAGATTTCTCGTGTCTCGCCGTACTCAGGATACTGCTAGGTATAAAGACTATTTCGAATACGAGGCTATTACTCTCTTTGGCCTACCTTCCCAGGTAGTTCTTCTATAATCTTTAAGTCCACGTTGCAGTCCTACAACCCCGAAGAGTAAACTCTTCGGTTTGCCCTCTTGCCGTTTCGCTCGCCGCTACTAAGGCAATCGCTTTTGCTTTCTCTTCCTGCAGCTACTTAGATGTTTCAGTTCACTGCGTCTTCCTCTACATTACCTTAACAGTAATGAGTGACAGGCATTACCTGCCGGGTTCCCCCATTCGGACATCTCTGGATCATTGCTCACTTACAGCTCCCCAAAGCATTTCGTCGTTAGTCACGTCCTTCATCGGCTTCTAGTGCCAAGGCATCCACCGTGCGCCCTTATTAACTTAACCTTATTTTGGTCTTTCGACCTAACTCATTAAATATTCACAGCGTTTCGGTTTATTTTCTTGTTACTATCTATATGTAATTAATTACATATGGAATTTGATATAGATATTCAATTTTCAATGGACAATACTTGAATCTTTCGATTCAATGGAGCCTAGCGGGATCGAACCGCTGACCTCCTGCGTGCAAAGCAGGCGCTCTCCCAGCTGAGCTAAGGCCCCACAAGACCTCTCAAAACTAAATAAGAAACTCAAGTACATTCCGTTTTTCCTTAGAAAGGAGGTGATCCAGCCGCACCTTCCGATACGGCTACCTTGTTACGACTTCACCCCAATCATCTATCCCACCTTAGGCGGCTGGCTCCAAAAGGTTACCTCACCGACTTCGGGTGTTACAAACTCTCGTGGTGTGACGGGCGGTGTGTACAAGGCCCGGGAACGTATTCACCGCGGCGTGCTGATCCGCGATTACTAGCGATTCCGACTTCATGTAGGCGAGTTGCAGCCTACAATCCGAACTGAGATTGGCTTTAAGAGATTAGCTTGCCGTCACCGACTCGCAACTCGTTGTACCAACCATTGTAGCACGTGTGTAGCCCAGGTCATAAGGGGCATGATGATTTGACGTCATCCCCACCTTCCTCCGGTTTATTACCGGCAGTCTCGCTAGAGTGCCCAACTGAATGATGGCAACTAACAATAGGGGTTGCGCTCGTTGCGGGACTTAACCCAACATCTCACGACACGAGCTGACGACAACCATGCACCACCTGTCACCGATGTACCGAAGTAACTTTCTATCTCTAGAAATAGCATCGGGATGTCAAGACCTGGTAAGGTTCTTCGCGTTGCTTCGAATTAAACCACATGCTCCACCGCTTGTGCGGGCCCCCGTCAATTCCTTTGAGTTTCAACCTTGCGGTCGTACTCCCCAGGCGGAGTGCTTAATGCGTTAGCTGCGGCACTGAATCCCGGAAAGGATCCAACACCTAGCACTCATCGTTTACGGCGTGGACTACCAGGGTATCTAATCCTGTTCGCTCCCCACGCTTTCGAGCCTCAGCGTCAGTTACAGACCAGAGAGCCGCTTTCGCCACCGGTGTTCCTCCATATATCTACGCATTTCACCGCTACACATGGAATTCCACTCTCCCCTTCTGCACTCAAGTTTGACAGTTTCCAAAGCGAACTATGGTTGAGCCACAGCCTTTAACTTCAGACTTATCAAACCGCCTGCGCTCGCTTTACGCCCAATAAATCCGGACAACGCTCGGGACCTACGTATTACCGCGGCTGCTGGCACGTAGTTAGCCGTCCCTTTCTGGTAAGCTACCGTCACAGTGTGAACTTTCCACTCTCACACTCGTTCTTGACTTACAACAGAGCTTTACGATCCGAAAACCTTCTTCACTCACGCGGCGTTGCTCGGTCAGGGTTGCCCCCATTGCCGAAGATTCCCTACTGCTGCCTCCCGTAGGAGTCTGGGCCGTGTCTCAGTCCCAGTGTGGCCGATCACCCTCTCAGGTCGGCTATGTATCGTCGCCTAGGTGAGCCGTTACCTCACCTACTAGCTAATACAACGCAGGTCCATCTTGTAGTGGAGCAATTGCCCCTTTCAAATAAATGACATGTGTCATCCATTGTTATGCGGTATTAGCTATCGTTTCCAATAGTTATCCCCCGCTACAAGGCAGGTTACCTACGCGTTACTCACCCGTTCGCAACTCATCCAAGAAGAGCAAGCTCCTCTCTTCAGCGTTCTACTTGCATGTATTAGGCACGCCGCCAGCGTTCGTCCTGAGCCAGGATCAAACTCTCATTAAAATCTTTAATAATTGTTCGAGCGTTAACTCATTACCGTCGTCTGACGATTTATTCTTGTAAATTGACAGGTTATAATTTCTTCTATCATAACCCTGCACTTGGTTTCTTATTCAGTTCTCAAAGGTCT
>NZ_JACLQJ010000030.1:0-5717 GCF_016648665.1 Streptococcus sp. 23.2 | reverse complement strand
TCATCACCTGTTTCAGGGAGTGCTGGTCCTTTAGGAGCTTCTGGTGTAGTTGGTGGTGTCACTGGTGGAACCACTGGTGTTGGAGGAGTCGGTGGTGTTACTGGTGGAACTACTGGTGTTGGAGGAGTTGGTGGAGTCGGTGGTGTTGGAGGAGTCGGTGGTGTCACAATATTGTTGAACTCAGTATCTTCTGGCAATTGAGAAGTTACTGTCAAGACTTTACCGTCTTTAGTTACTGAAACAACGACTCTAGCTACCATCTTATCGTAAGTAACAGTTGTATCGTTACCTTGTACTTCTTCAACAGTATAAATGTGAGTACCTTCTTCACCACGTTTGTACTCAAGTGCAGAGAACTTGATCTTACCTTTAGCATCATTGCTTACAGTTTCAATCACATTACCCTTGCTATCTTTAAGTACAAAGCTAAACTCACCAGCCTTAAGTTGACGGCCTTCAAGTTTCTTAGTGAATTCAAACTCAACTTTAGTTGGGATATTGATTACACGTTTTTCTGTTGGTTTTTCTGGTTTTTCAACAGATTTCTTAGTTGGGTCGTATTGGTGAACGATTTGTGAGGCTGTATTTTCAATGTCAACACCGTCCTTAGCAGATTGTTTAATTTCTGCTGGGATTTCAAACTTGTAGTAACGTCCGAAGGCGAACTTAGTTGTGTCGATGACTTGTGTATTTTCTGCATCTCCAAGTGACTTAGTAAGGTCAGCTTTAGATGTTGCAGTAATCACACCGTTTTCAACCTTGATATCAAACTTAGCTGTCACATCTTCTCCTGTTACAGAGTCGTATGCCTTAATACCAGCTCCGTTGACAGTCAAGTTTGCACTGTCATATTTATCTGTAATACCAACAGATTGAATATTGTGTGCTTCAGTGAATTTAGTTGTATCCAACCATACTTGGTAGTATACTTTATCACCTTTCTTGAGTGTCTTAGTATTGATATTTTGAGCTTCGTTGTTATCAGTCTTATCAACGTAAGGATTTGCATTTGTTTCCGCAATCTTATCCTTCAACTCTTTATCATCGTTGAGAAGTTTGTCACCTGTAATATCGAATTTAGATTCGTTCAAGATGTATTTCTCTGGATTGAAGTCTGGAGTTTCTGGAGGAGTTACACGGTTGTTGAACTCATTGTCTGCTGGATCTGTTACGTTAGTGATAAGAGCTTTCGCTGTTCCGTCATGTTTAACTTCTACAGTTACTACTGCTTTCATCGCATCGTAAGCGACAGTTCCATCAGTACCCTTCACTTCTTCAACTGTGAATTTGTGAACGCCCGCTTGTTCTTTCTTGAATTCAAGTTTAGAGAACTTAACGTTACCAGAGGCATCGTTCATTACAGTTTCAAGGACTTTACCTTCTGAATCTTTCAATACGAAGCTGAATTCGTTAGCTTTCAATTCACGTCCTTCCAGACGTTTAGTGAAGTTGAACTCTACTTGTACTGGTACGCTGTTAACACGTTTTTCAGTTGGTTTGCTTGGTTTTTCAACAGTCTTGCTTACTGGGTTGTAGTAGTTCACTACTTGAGCCGCAGTATTTTCGATGTCTACTCCACCTTTAACGTCCGCTTTAACAGTTGCTGGAATATCAAACTTGTAGTAACGTCCGAATTCGAATTTAGTTGTGTCGATGATTTGAGTATTTTCTGCATCGCCAAGTGACTTAGTGAAGCCATCTTTAAGGGTTGCTGTGATTACTCCGTTAGCTACTGTGATATCAAATTTAGATGTTACATCAGCACCAGTTTTACCATCGTAAGCTTTGATTGCTGAAGCATCAACATCAACTTTAGCCTCATCATAGTCATCTGAGATTCCTACAGATTGGATGTTGTCTTTGTTGTTTGCATCAAATTTAGTTGTATCTAACCATACTTGGTAAACTAGTTTTTGACCTGGTTTAACTGATTTAGTGTTAATGTTTTGAGCTTCATTGTTATCAGCTTTATCAGCATATGGGTTTGCATTTGTATCTGCATACTTGTCTGCTAATTCTTTATCATCATCTAATAATGAAGTTCCTGTTAGGTCAAATTCTTTTTCGTTTAGAACGTATTTCTCTGGGTTGAATTCTGGAGTTTCTGGTGGTGTTACTGTATTGTTGAACTCTTTGTCTGCGATGTCGCCTACAGTAGCCACAAGAACTTTAGCTGTTCCGTCGTGTGATACTGTTACTGTGACATTTGCTTTCATAGTATCGTATGTTACAGTTCCGTCAGTTCCTTTAACCTCTTCAACTGTAAAGTTGTGAACACCTTCTTCACCCTTCTTGAATTCAAGAGCTTTGAACTTAACGTTACCATCCGCATCGTTGCTTACAGTTTCAAGGACTTTACCTGTTGAATCTTTAAGAACGAAGTTGAATTCGTTAGCTTTAAGCTCACGACCTTCCAAGCGTTTAGTGAAGTTGAACTCTACTTGTACTGGTACGCTGTTGACACGTTTTTGAGTAGGTTTGTTTGGAGTTTCAACCTTCTTAGTTGTTGGGTTGTAGTAGTTGACTACTTGAGCCGCAGTATTTTCGATATCTACACCAGCTGCCACATCAGCTTTCACTGTCGTTGGGATGTCGAACTTGTAGTAACGTCCAAATGCGAACTTAGTTGTGTCAATAACTTGAGTGTTATCCGCATCGCCAAGTGACTTAGTGAAGCCAGCTTTAAGAGTTGCAGTAATCACACCGTTATTAACTGTGATATCGAATTTATCTGTTACATCGTCACCTGTTACTGAATCGTAGGCTTTGATCTTAGTAGAATCAAGATCCAACTTCGCTTCATCGTAGTCATCTGAGATGCCTACTGATTGGATGTTGTCCTTGTTAGCTGCGTCAAATTTAGTTGTATCCAACCACACTTGGTAAACAAGTTTATCACCACGTTTAACTGACTTCGTATTGATGTTTTCTGCCTCGTTGTTATCAGTTTTATCAACGTAAGGATTAGCTTCTGTTTCAGTGTATTTGTTTGTTAACTCTGAATCATCATCAAGAAGTTTGTTATCTGTGATTGAATATTTCTCTGTATTCAATACATATTTCTCTGGTTGGAACTTAGGCTCAGTTGGAGGTGTTACTACGTTGTTGAACTCTTTATCAGCGATATCGCCAACAGTTGCCACAAGAACTTTAGCTGTTCCATCGTGAGAAACAGTTACTGTTACATTCGCTTTCATAGTATCGTATGTAACGGTTGCGTCTGTTCCAGCTACTTCTTCTACAGTGTAGTTGTGAACGCCTGCTTGTTCTTTCTTGAATTCGATAGCTGAGAACTTAACGTTTCCATCTGCATCGTTGCTTACAGTTTCAACAACTTTACCTGTTGAATCTTTAAGCACGAAGCTGAATTCGTTAGCTTTCAACTCACGACCTTCCAAACGTTTAGTGAAGTTGAATTCTACTTGTACTGGTACGCTGTTGACACGTTTTTGAGTAGGTTTTTCAGAATCTTTAACTTTCTTATTGAATGGATTGTATTGGTGAATTGTTTGGTTAGCGGTATTTTCAATATCTACACCAGCTTTAACTGTTTGTTTAACAGTTGCTGGGATATCAAATTTATAGTAACGACCAAACTCAAATTTAGTTGTATCAATAACTGGACTTGCGTCTGTAGCGCTGATAGGTTTAGTCAAGCTTGCTTTAGATGAAGCACTGATTACACCGTTTTCAACGTTGATGTCGAATTTAGCTGTTACATCTTCACCAGTGATACCATCGTAAACCTTGATATCATCAGCGTTGATATCAAGCTTATCTTTTTCGTAGTTATCTTTGATACCAACTGTTTGAAGATTGTTTTCTGCTGTAAATTCTCGAGTATCAAGCCATACTTGATAGTAAATCTTTTGACCACGTTCAACTGACTTAGTATTCAAGTTTTCTTTTTCGTTGTTTGACGCAACGTCCGCATATGGTTTCGCATTGGTATCTGCGTACTTGTCTTCCAACTCTTTATCATCATCGGCAAGTTTGTTACCAATGATATCGAATCTTGGTTCTGAAACAACGTATTTCTCTGGTTTGAAGTTAGGAATTACCTCGTTATCGAAGACACGATCGTCAGCGCCATAAGCATCTCCACCTACTGTAGCGTAAGAAACGACAGTTGTTAATTGAGCACCTGGTGCAGGTTGGATAACTTGAACAGTAACATTGACTTTCATGTTATCGTAAGTAACTGTTGTGTCAGTTCCTTTAACTTCTTCTACTGTGTAGTTGAATGTCTTACCAAGATCTGCTTTAACGTAGTTGATAGTAGAGAATTTAACTTTACCTTCGGCATCATTCTTAACTGTTTCAAGAACATTACCTTCTTCATCTTTCAATTCGAAAGTAAATTCTTGATCTTTCAACTGACGTCCGTTAAGTGTCTTACCAAAGATCAACTCGATAGCAGTTGGAACGTTGTTAACACGTTTTTCAGTTGGTTTTTCTACTGGTTTTTCTTTCTTAGTAGTTGGGTTGTAATAGTTAACTACTTGAGCTGCTGTATTTTCAATTTCAGCACCATCATAAGCACCGTCAGCAACCTTAGCTGGAATGACAAACTTGTAGTAGCGTCCAAATTCGAACTTAGTAGTATCGATAACTTGAGTGTTTTCTGCATCGCCAAGTGACTTAGTGAAGCCAGCTTTAAGAGTTGCAGCAATCACTCCGTTATTAACTGTGATATGGAATTTGTCTGTAACGTCGTCACCACTCTTACCATCGTAAGCCTTGATTGCTGATTCACTTACTTCCAATTTAGCTTTATCGTAAGTATCAGTGATACCAACAGATTGAATGTTATCCTTGTTGTTTGCATCAAATTGAGTTGTATCAAGCCATACTTGGTAGTTGATAGTGTCACCACGTTTTACTGGTTGAGTATTGATGTTTATAAAGTCGAATATTGGTTTTTCATCTTTGTCAACTTTACCTGTATCAATTTTTTCGTTGTTGTCAGTTTTATCGACATATGGATCAGTATTTGTTTCTCCATATTTATCAGTCAACTCAGAATCATCATCAAGAAGTTTGGTACCAGTGATATCGAATTCACCTTTATCTTTGCTAAGAACGTATTTCTCTGGTTGGAACTTAGGTTCTTCTGGAGGACGAACAGTATTGTTGAACTCTTTATCAGCGATATCGCCAACAGTTGCCACAAGAACTTTAGCTGTTCCATCGTGAGAAACAGTTACTGTTACATTCGCTTTCATAGTATCGTATGTAACGGTTGCGTCTGTTCCAGCTACTTCTTCAACTGTGTAGTTGTGAACACCAGCTTGTTCTTTCTTGAATTCGATAGCTGAGAACTTAACGTTTCCTGCCGCATCGTTCGTTACAGTTTCAACTACTTCACCAGCTGAATTCTTAAGTACGAAACTGAATTCGTTAGCTTTAAGCTCACGGCCTTCCAAGCGTTTAGTGAAGTTGAACTCTACTTGTACTGGTACGCTGTTTACACGTTTTTGAGTAGGTTTGTTTGGAGTTTCAACCTTCTTAGTTGTTGGGTTGTAGTAGTTCACTACTTGAGCTGCAGTATTTTCGATATCTACACCAGCCGCCACATCAGCTTTCACTGTTGTTGGAATGTCGAACTTGTAGTAACGTCCGAAGGCGAATTTAGTTGTATCGATCACTTGAGTGTTGTCCGCATCGCCAAGTGACTTAGTGAAGCCAGCTTTAAGGGTTGCAGTAATCACACCATT
>NZ_JACLQJ010000003.1:71355-158684 GCF_016648665.1 Streptococcus sp. 23.2 | reverse complement strand
TGCGCACCCGCATAGCGGGTGGTTTATCTGTTTCGCACCTTCGGAGCGAAACGGACTTAAAGTCACATAACAAAAAAACCAGCACTAGGCTGGTTTTCGAGACTATCACATTAGTTATAGATTTTGAATGCGTCGTCGTCGTTTTGACCAACGAATGGCATTGCTTTACGCAATTCAGCACCAACTTTTTCGATTTCAAGGTTAGCAGCTTCTTCACGGTAAGCAGTAAGTTTTGGACGTCCAGCCTTGTAGTCGTTAACGAAGTCGTTAGCGAATTTACCGTTTTGGATGTCAGCAAGAACTGCTTTCATATTTTCTTTCACTTGTTCAGTGATAACACGTGGACCTGATACGTAGTCACCGAATTCAGCAGTGTTTGAAATTGATTGACGCATTTTCTTGAATCCACCTTCGTAGATCAAGTCAACGATCAATTTCATTTCGTGAAGCACTTCAAAGTAAGCCAATTCTGGAGCATATCCAGCTTCAGTCAAGACTTCAAAACCAGCTTCGATAAGGGCAGTCAAACCACCACAAAGAACTGCTTGTTCACCAAACAAATCTTCTTCAGTTTCTTCTTTGTATGTTGTTTCAAGAAGACCAACACGTGCTGCACCAACACCTTTACACCAGTCCATAGCGATGTCTTTAGCGTTACCTGTAGCATCTTGGTATACTGCGTAAAGTGCAGGAACACCAAAACCTTCTTCAAATGTACGACGTACCAAGTGACCAGGTCCTTTAGGAGCACACATGAAGACATCAACATCTTTAGGAACTTTGATGAATTCGAAGTGGATGTTAAATCCGTGTGCGAAACCAACAGCATTACCAGCTTCAAGGTTTGGAGCAATTTCTGCTTCGTAAAGTTCTTGTTGGATTTCGTCTGGAGCCAAGATCATGATAACATCAGCCAATTTAGTTGCTTCTGCTACTGTGTAAGTATCAAAACCATCTTCCTTAGCTTTATCAAATGATTTACCTGGACGAACACCGATGATCACATCGTGACCTGTATCACGCAAGTTTTGTGCATGCGCATGACCTTGTGAACCGTAACCGATAACGGCGATTTTTTTACCGTCAAGTGCTGCTACTTTTACGTCTTTTTCATATTCCATTTGAACTGCCATAGTAATATGTCTCTTTTCTAAAAAAAATAATTTATTGCCTTTTTAAGGCTGGGTTAACAAATTTAAGTTGGATTTTTTAATCACGGGTAAATCCAGTAGCACCCGTACGAGCGATATTCTTGATTCCGTAAGGACGAATAACTCGTAGAAGCGCCTCGCTCTTTTCAGCATCACCAGTCATCTGGATAGTGATAGAGCTTGGTGCCACATCAACCACCGAAGCACGGAAAGGTTGAATAATCGCCAAGATTTCAGCACGTTTAGAGGTTGGTGCTGATACCTTAACTAGGATAACTTCACGTTCCAAGTGTGGCTGATCCGTGATATCACGGATGCGAATCACATCAATCTGACGATTAAGCTGTTTGATGATTTGTTCCACTTCATTTTGAGAATTCACATCAATAATAATCGTAATACGTGAAACGTTAGGATCCTCAGAAGCCCCTACAGAGATACTTTCAATGTTAACTTGACGTCGTGAAAGAACACCTGTGAAGCGGTTAAGGACACCTGAACGGTTCTGAAGTTTAGCTGTTAACATTCTACGCATTGAACTTCACCCCCAACATTTCGTGATTACTCTTACCAGCCGGAACGATTGGCAAGACATGCTCTTTACGAGAGATATCCACCTCGATGAACATTGGCACGTCTTCCTTGATAACTTCCAAATCCTGATCAATTGTCTCTGGATTATCAAACTTATAAGACTTAATGCCGTAAGCTTGAGCCATCAATTGGAAATCTGGAAGGGTATCAAAGACAGACTCTGATGTACGCCCTTCGTAGAAGGACTCTTGCCATTGACGTACCATACCAAGTGAGTGGTTATTCAACATAACAACCTTGATTGGCACCTTGTAAATATTTAAGATAGCCAATTCTTGATTCGTCATTTGGAAACCACCATCACCAACAAAGAGGATAACTTCTTTATCAGGATTAGCAATTTTAGCACCAATTGCTGCTGGGACACCGAATCCCATTGTTCCAAGACCACCTGAGGTCACCAATTGACGCTCATTTTGGTATGGATAATACTGAGCTGTCCACATTTGATGTTGACCAACGTCAGTAACAACAACCGCGTCACCCTTAGTCAATTCACCGATACGCTCGATAACTGCCTGAGGCTGTACCATACGTTCTTTCTTATCGTAAGAACGTACACGCTCTTTGTCTTTTGTAACTTTTTCAATCCATTTTTCAGTGTTATTCTTAACCACTGGTTCTGCTAAGAGCATTTCAAGAGCTTGCTTGGCATCACCAACAACTGGAAGGTCCACTGCAATAATTTTACCAATCTCAGCTGGATCTACATCAATATGGACAACCTTGGCATTCTTAGCAAATGTTTTAGGATTACCTGTCAAACGGTCATCAAAACGACAACCAATAGCAATCATAAAGTCAGCATCGGTCATAGCAATGTTAGCTGCATATGAACCGTGCATACCACCCATACCCAAGAAGAGGGGATGACTAGTAGCAATTGTCCCTTGTCCTAAAAGACTTGTAACAACTGGGATTTGGTAGCGTTCTGCAAAAGCAACTAGCTCCTTAGCAGATTCAGAATAAGACACCCCACCTCCAGCTACAATAACCGGCTTTTTAGCTTTACCCAACTGCTTCAAGATTTTCTTGATTTGCATTTCGTTTGGTCTTAGCGTCGGTTGGTAACTTGGAAGATTAATTTCAGGATTGTTGATGAAGGCTGTTTCCTTAGCTACGACATCTTTAGGGAGGTCGATAACAACTGGACCAGGTCGGCCAGTTGTTGCAATATGAACCGCTTCCCTAATAATACGAGGAATATCAGCTGTATCGCGAATCTGATAATTGTATTTTGTAATCGGCATGGTAATTCCGACAATGTCAGCCTCTTGGAAGGCATCCTTACCAATACCTGGTGTTGCGACCTGACCAGTAAAGACTAGGAGAGGTACGCTATCACTCATAGCATCTGCAATCCCTGTAATAGCATTAGTGGCACCAGGACCACTCGTTACAAGAGCAACACCGAGTTTACCAGTTGATTTGGCATAACCTTCAGCTTCGTGCAGACTTCCTTGCTCATGACGAGATAAGATATGATTAATCTTGTCATTTTTGTAAATAGCATCATACAAAGGAAGAACCGCTCCGCCAGGATATCCAAAGATAGTTGAAATCCCAAGTTCAAGAAGTGTATCTAGAATTAAATCAGCACCAGAGCGTGCTTCTTCAAGTTCAATTTTCTTCACATGGACCTCCTTTAGTAGTTGTTTTTTTCGAATTGTCTAAAAATTCAAAACCTTGTATACTATGATAACATTTTTAACCAAATTTGCAAGGGTTTCGGAGAAAAATATCACAAACTCTTCGGAAAGAATGTTCTTAGTTTTTTTCTTGTGCTTGACGTTCTGCTTTACGTTCTTCGAATTCTTCGTCACTCATCAAAGTCCCGCCGACATTGGCTGATTTAGCAAAGGCTGTATAGCGACGCAACCAACCACTTGAAATTTTTGATTTGAAAGGTTTCAAATGTTTACGACGTTCTTCAAGAGTTCCATCATCGACAAGCAGATCAAGGGTACGATTTGGTAGGTCAATCACGATTTCATCGCCATCTTCGATTAGGGCGATATTACCACCTTCTGCTGCTTCTGGAGAAACGTGACCAATCGCAATACCACGAGTAGCTCCTGAGAAACGACCATCCGTAATCAGTGCCACATCCTTACCTAGACCGCGTCCGACAATCTTAGAAGTTGGTGCCAACATTTCTGGCATACCGGGTCCACCCTGAGGACCTTCGTAACGAATGACAACGACATGGCCCTTCTTAACTGTTCCATTATCAATCAACTCAAGGGCCTGATCTTGTGAATCACAACAAATAGCTTTACCACGGAAAGTTTTAACAGACGGATCTACACCACCGACCTTGATAACCGCTCCATCCTGAGCAATATTTCCGTAAAGGATAGACAAACCACCAACTGGTGAGATAGGATGCTCAATTGGATGGATAATTTCTTCATTTTTGATTTCAGCACCAGCTACGTTTTCTTTCAAAGTCTTACCAGTAACTGTAATACGATCACCCTTAATGGCTCCTTTTTTAATCAACTGATTAATAATGGCTGGAACACCACCAGCTTCATGGACATCATGCATAGTGTAAACACTTGAAGGTGCAATTTTAGAGAGATAAGGTGTCTTCTTGGCAATCTCGTTAATGTCTTTAAGATCATAGTCAATACCGGCCTCACGCGCAATAGCAAGCGTATGAAGAACAGTATTGGTTGAACCACCCATGGCCATATCTAAAGCAAACGCATCATCGATGGCTTCTTTGGTCACAATATCACGTGGGCGAACATTATTTTTGATGTTATCCATCAATTTTGTGGCTGCTTGACGAACCAATTCACGGCGTTCATCTGAAACGGCTAGGATAGTACCGTTACCTGGAAGGGCAAGGCCCAAAACTTCCATCAAACAGTTCATTGAGTTAGCGGTAAACATTCCTGAGCATGAACCACAAGTTGGACAAGCATTTTTCTCCAAATAATCGAGCTCTTCCTTGCTCATATCTCCAGCCTGATAGGTACCTACAGCTTCAAACAAACTTGATAGCGTCGCTTGGTGACCAGTCATGTCAACGCCACCCTTCATAGGGCCACCAGAACAAAATACTGCTGGCACATTAGTACGCATGGCCGCCAAAATCATCCCTGGTGTAATCTTATCACAGTTAGGAATGTAGAAAACCCCGTCAAACCAGTGGGCATTAATAACTGTTTCTGCAGAATCGGCAATCAATTCACGAGATGGAAGACTGTAACGCATCCCAATATGCCCCATGGCAATCCCATCATCCACACCAATGGTATTAAACTCAAAAGGAATACCGCCAGCCTCACGGATAGCTTCCTTGGCAATATCTGCTAATTCACGCAAGTGAACATGCCCTGGAACAATATCAATATAAGAGTTACAAATAGCAATGAAGGGCTTTTGCATGTCATTGGCAGATTTAACTTGCCCAGTCGCATACAAAAGTCCACGTGCTGGTGCCTTATCAACACCAACTTTGATCATATCACTTCTCATGATGTTACCTTCAATCTATAAAATTTCTTACAACATATGTTACCACTTTGGAAAGTAATGTCAAGGAATTTTCAGAATATTTTTGTAATTCCAAAAAGATATCCCTGCTATATCAAAACTGACAAAACAAAAAGGAAGCCCTAAGACTTCCTAAATGATTATTCAAAATTATTCAACACTGAAGAGGTATGGATAAACTGGTTGGTCTCCTTGGAAGATTTCAACTTCGATATCTTCGTGAGCCTCTTCCAATTTTTCCGCAAGTGCTTGAGCTTGTTCTTGATTACCTTCTTCGCCGACGTAAATCATAACAATTTCACTGTCTTCGTCAATCATCTTGTCAAAGGTGTCAAGAAGGGCTTGGTCCATATCTGGTGTAGACACAAGAATCTTACCATCCACCATACCAAGGATATCATTTTCATGAATCTCAAGACCATCAATAGTTGTATCACGTACCGCCAATGTCACGCTACCACTTGTTACATCTGAAAGACTAGCTGTCATAGCTTCAACATTAGCTTCGATACTTTGGCTAGGATTAAAAGCGAGCAAACTTGTAAATCCTTGTGGAACTGTACGTGTTTCAACAACAGCCGCATTGACATCTACTACTTCAGCAGCTGATTGCGCTGCCATAAAGATGTTTTTATTGTTTGGCAAGATGATTACATTCTTAGCATTGACCTGTTCAATAGCCTTAACAATATCTTCTGTTGATGGGTTCATTGTTTGACCACCTGAAATCACATAGTCAACACCTTGTGATTTGAAGATATCTGCAAGTCCATCTCCGGCAACAACTGCAATAAGGGCAAAGTCTTTAGGAGCAGAAGGTGCAGCTTGGATAGCTTCTTCTTTTTGAACTTGTGCATCGTGTTGGTTACGCATGTTGTCAACCTTAACTTTGACAAGAGCCCCATATTTAAGACCTTCTTGCATGACAAGACCTGGATCCTCAGTGTGGACGTGAACTTTGACAATTTCATCATCGTTAACAACAAGGAGAGAATCCCCAAGGTTACTCAAGTAATTTCGGAACTCTTCATAGTCAAAGTCTTTCACATAAGTTGGACCTTGTTTGAGACCAATCATGATTTCCGTACAGTAACCGAAGGTAATGTCTTCTGTTGCAACATGACCAGCAACTGACTTATGATGTTCTGCATTGATCATCTCTGTCATCGTAGCTGGTGTCGCTTGGAAGTCTTCTGAAGCGATATACTCACCTGTGAGGGCTGACAAGAAACCTTCATAAATGAAGACCAAACCTTGACCACCTGAGTCTACCACACCAACTTCTTTCAAAACTGGAAGCATCTCTGGTGTCTTAGCCAAAGCAGCTTTAGCTCCGTCAAGAGCTGCACGCATAACCTCAACAGCATCATTCGTAGATTCAGCTTTCTTAATCGCTGCTGAAGCTGCGCCACGTGATACTGTAAGAATTGTTCCTTCGACAGGCTTCATAACAGCTTTATAAGCAACTTCAACCCCTGCTTGGAAGGCATGAGCTAAATCTTGGCCGTCAAGTTCCGTTTTATCCTTGATACTTTGACCAAATCCACGGAACAATTGTGACGTGATAACACCTGAGTTACCACGGGCACCCATCAAAAGACCTTTAGACAAAATCTGACCAACTTCACCAACTGTTGAAGCTGATTGATCTGCGACAGCTTTGGCTCCGTTATCCATAGTCATTCCCATGTTTGTTCCAGTATCTCCATCTGGTACTGGGAAGACATTGAGTGAATTCACATATTCTGCTTGCTTACCTAGACGTGTTGCTGCCGCTTGGACCATCTCCTGAAGCAAGCTTGTTGTAATTTTAGACACTAGTTTTCTCCTACGACTTTAATATTTTGAACGTAAACATTTACTGTTTCAGCCTTGATACCGAGTTGATTCTCAAGATTAAATTTCACACGTTCTTGAATATTTTTTGAAACCTCACTAATCTTAACACCGTAACTCATAACAGTGTAGACATCCACAGTGATACCTGCATCAGTAGATTTCACGACAACTCCTTTTGCGTAGTTTTCTTTTCCAAGAAGTGCTTGAAAATTATCTCGGATAGCACTCTTACTTGCCATACCGACAACGCCAAAAATTTCTGTTGCTGAACCGCCAACTACTGTTGCGATGACATCATCTGACAATTCGATTTGACCATCTTTTGTATTGATTTTTACAGTCATAATTACTACCTCAAAAAGTTTTTATCAGCTTATTTTACCATATTCGAGCCTACTTGTAAAAAATAAGAAGAAGATACCCTTTGAATAAGGGCATCTCCTCAGTATTTATCATTAAAACTTTCTCTTTACGAGATAACGACGATACATCACGTAGAGGAAGATTGCACGCCATACATTATCAACAACGGTTGCAATCCAGACTCCGGCAAGACCCATTCCCAGACTCACCCCAAGGAAGTATCCTGAGAAAATTCGGATGATCCACATCCCAATTGTCGTCGCATAGAAAGGCATCTTAGCCTTACCCAGACCTTGCCAAACTGCTGTGTAGACTAGAGTCCCCGAAGTCACAGGATTCCCAAGGAAAGAATAAAGAATAACTACCTGACTAGCCGCAATAGCTGCTTTATTATCTGTAAAGAGACCTGATAATCCTTGGCCAAAGAGCAAGATACTCCCTGAAACCAGAACCATCAAGAAGGTGGAAATCCAATAAGACTCTTGTATAATACGCTTCATCTGCGTCTTATCCCCTCGACCCAGACTATTGGCAACCAAGATAACCGTAGCCGTTGCGACTCCCATACCAGGCATATAGTTAAACTGAGTGAGGTTTTCACCAATGGCGTTACCACCGACAACGGCTGTACCAAAGGTAACAATAATAGCCACGATGACCACATCTCCAGCACGCATCATCAGTCGTTCACCTGCTGCTGGCAGTGCAATCCCCAACAACTCTCTATTAAAAGGTTTGGTAATTTCAAGCTGCTTCACATCTAGTTTCATCGCTTGCCAGAGTATCACTGTCCCAACCAGACGAGAGAAAACCGTAGCTGTAGCTACCCCAATAATCCCCCAATGTCCCACAAAGATGGCTAAAGAAGATAAAATAGCATTAAGAACATTGGTCAAAAGACTGACGACCATGGAAATACGAGGCCGTCCCTTGGCCCGTAGGATGTTACCAAAAGTAGTCATCAAGGCTAAGAAGACCACTCCTCCACCGACAAGAGCAAGGTAGAGACTACCAGCCTGAGTCACAGATTGCTCAGTACCTAAAAGATTAAGAATGGCCCCACCACCAAAAATGGAAAGTAGACCAAGGATGAGACTAAGAGCAAGGGTAATAATAATAGCATCCCAAGTGTCTCGGTTAGTCGCTTTAACATCACCTTTTCCTAAACTTCTGGCAATGACACTGGCACTTGAGGCTCCTAGAGCAATAAAGATAGCTTGGTAAATCGTAATGATATTATTGGCTACGGAAACCCCCGATATAGCGACAATACCAACCTGGGCCACTAGGTAAGAATCGACAACCCCCATCAACATTTGTAGAAGGTTTTCGGCCATAGCAGGCAAGGCTATGTTTAGAATTTTCTTTGTTTCTGTCATAATATTCTTTTCTATATTGATAAAAATAGGGCTGATTTCTCAGCTCCTATTTTTTTATTCTTATACACCAAGATAGCTTTCAACTGCTTTTTGCATATCAGCTGCCGCAACAACTGTTTTATGGCGAACTTCTGCATGTTCAAGTCCATCTACAGCCGCTGGGATAGCTACACCTGAAAGTTGGTGCAAATCTTCTACTGCTTTGAAATCATCCCCACTATCTTTACCAGTAACAGCTGAAACAGCCACACGTGGGAATTTGTATGGGCTAGCTGTTGAAGCGATAACTGTTGGTGTGTGGTCATCTGTCTTTTGAACGTATGCTTCGTAAACAGCTGAGGCAACGGCTGTATGAGGATCTTCGATATACTTATCTTCATCATAGACACGCTTGATTTCAGCAGCTGTTTCATCCTCAGTTGCAAAACCTGCTGCAAACAAATCAAGAATATCTTTATCTGCATCAGCCAAAGTATACTCACCCTTAGTCACAAGTGCATCCATAAGCTCTTTAGTCTTAGTAGCATCATTACCAAGAAGGTGGAAAATCAAGCGTTCCAAGTTAGAAGATACCAAGATATCCATAGAAGGGCTTGTTGTTACCTTGAAGTCACGTTTCTTATCATAAGTACCCGTTGCGAAGAAGTCTGTAAGGACGTTATTTTCATTAGAAGCACAGATTAATTTGCCAACTGGAACACCAATCTGACGTGCATAATAAGCCGCCAAGATATTACCAAAGTTTCCTGTTGGTACTGTGAAGTTCACCTTATCTCCGTTTTGGATATGACCTGCCTTAACCAACTGTGCATAGGCATATACATAGTAAACCACTTGCGGTACCAAACGACCAACGTTCATTGAGTTAGCTGATGAGAATTGCGTATGATGAGCCAACAATTTCTCACGCAAATCAACATCATTAAACATACGTTTCACATCTGTTTGAGCATCATCAAAGTTACCATCAATGGCAATAACGTGCGTATTAGCTCCTGTTTGAGTGGTCATTTGCAATTCTTGGATTTTTGAAACACCGTCTTTTGGATAAAAGACAATGATTTCAGTTCCTGGAACATCTGCAAAACCAGCCATGGCAGCCTTACCAGTGTCACCTGATGTCGCTGTCAAGATAACGATTTTATTATCAACACCTTGCTTTTTAGCTGATGTTGTTAGCAAGTATGGCAAGATTGAAAGGGCCATGTCTTTGAAAGCGATGGTAGAACCATGGAAAAGCTCAAGGTTGTAGTGGTTCTTAAGTTTAACTACTGGTGCAATGGCAGCTGTATCAAACTTGTCATCATAAGCATTTGTGATACAGTAATCCAATTCCTCTTCAGTAAAATCATCCAAGAAAGCTGACAAGACCAATTTAGCAACTTCTTGGTAAGAAGCATCTTTCAATTGATCAAAGTCCAAAGTAACCTCAGGCGTTGACAACGGTGTGAACAAACCACCATCTGTTGCCAAACCTTGAAGAATAGCCTGACTAGCTGTTACTTTATTATTTTCGTCACGTGTTGATTGGTATACAAGTGTCATGGTAAATCCTCTTTTTAGATAGTCTGTGGCTCTATTGTAGCATAATTGTCAGAATATTTCTACACGTATTGTGACTTGTGAGAAAATCATCCGGATATCACCTTATTCTTTCCTCTCAAAGACATGAAAAAATCCGGAATAGCTATTCCGGATGTCATCTTAAAATTTATCTTTGGTGTCATTCTTAGTTGAGAAAGTAATATCTTTTGATTTGCCATCACCACTAAGCGTTACTTTCTTATCTTTTTTAGTCACTTTTAGCTCTTGGCCTTTTTTCACATTGAGACCATCAATATCAACGTCTTTGTTGACAGAAGTAACAGTCATCTTATGTCCCAAACGGCTAACCTTCCCTTTGAAAAGGGTTGTCGTTGTTTCGCCTGTCTTCGAATCATACTTTTGACCACTGTCTTTCGCAGCTTTTTCAAGAGCTTCATCAAGTTCTTTTTCTATGGTTTCCTCACTGTAATAGTTTTCAAAGGAATCTCCATAAAAGGCTTTAAATAAATCTCCAAAGGCTGAGAAGGACTTCTGAACCCTCTCACGATAGTCCTTGATATAAGTTTTCTTATCAAAAGTATAGCTAGCAGTAACCTTCGCATTGCTACCTTTTACTTTCATGGTTACAGCAGTATCTGTAAAGTACTTTTCAAGCTCCTTACTATCCAAGTCTGTCAAACTTTCAGACATGCTTGAACTATACTCTCTACCTAGAGAACTACTGTACCATTTGCCATCAATATTACCTGTCACATAACGGTAAGTCATAAAGCCACCGATACATAAGAAGACAAGGACTACCGCTGACAAAACTGAGACTAGGATGCGTTTTTTCTTTTTGGGATCCATTTGTTTCTTAGGAGCCAAATTTGCCATAGCTGCTTGCCCTTCTGGAAAAGCAACCGTAGAAGGTGCAGTTGCTGTTACTACTGGTGCCGTTTCTGTTGGTAGAGGACTAGTGCTTGTCTCGACGATTTCTGCCTCAACCTTAACAGGTTCAGTAGTAACTGTATCTTCAGCTTTAGCTGGTGCTTCATTAACAAACTCTCCAGCTTTCAAAGCATCCGCCATTTCCTGAACACTCGGCTTACGTCCGTTTACCGTCTCAAAATAGTCCAACCATTCTTCTCTTGTCATTTATATTCCCCTTTAATTTCCTTTTTTATTTATTTTTTGTAAAGCTAATGTCACCAAATTCACTGTGTGCCTTGATAGTAAAACCTTCATTGTTGGGCGTATAATCTAATACATCACCTTTTTTAAAAGCATCTGAATCTCCAGCCTTATCCACAGTGATTGTTTGCTCCCAACGGTTAATATCACCCGTGAAAGCAGTTGTTGTAACACGACCGGTTTTGGCATCGTAGGTATAACTCTTTGGAAGTTCTTTCTTCACTGTCTCATCAAACTGTTTATAGTAGTCTTTTTCTGACAATGAATAACTATCAAAAACCTCCGAGAACTCCTCGCCATACTGACCTTTCAATTCAGTAACTCTACTCTGGTAAGCCTGATAAAGACCTTTACGATTGTAAACAAAGCTCACTTTTAAGTGAGCCTTATTGTCAGTAATACTCATTGCTGTATTGATATCGGTGATAAGATTTTGACCTTGTGGTAAAGCATTACTAACTTTATTCTTAGTAGTAGCAGTATCTTTTAGAGTCGCTAACATTTTCTCACTAAAGGTCAGGCTTGTCCACTCGCCCTCAATGCTGGCAGCTCGATAACGGTAACCCATTACGATACAAACAATCAAAAGGATAGTGAGTATCGCTGCAATAACACCTGATACCATCCCCACAATATTCTTTGAGGTTACTGGCTCCTTTGATTCTTTTACTTTTTGACTAGGATTGAATTGAACACTCACCATCCTATCAGCATTAAACTCTTTAAACTTATTAGTCGCTCTATTCCCTGCTGTAGAAGCCATTGATGACCTCAATTCATGAGGCTTGAGAGGATGTGCTGTTTCACCCAAACTAAGCCCTTCTTCTTTTGTCATAGGAATCTCCTTATCTTGCTGTAAGGTTATTATAACAATTCTTAAAGCGTTTTTCTATCTTATTCGGGAAAGTCCTTTATTTTTAATTTGGATAAACACTCTAATATAGAGGATTTCTAGCAAAAAAAGTAGCCCTTATAGAGCTACTTTTGTCTATCGCTTACCCTTTGTAATCAAAGGCAATTTCGATAATTTCTTTCAATTCTGAAATAAGTGGTTCTTTCGGATTAGCTGTTGTACATTGGTCTTCATAAGCATGTTCAGCCAAAGTATAGGCAGTGTCTTGAAGAAGTTTCTTAGTGACACCTTGACCCTTCCAGTTCATGTCAATACCAACGGCAACACCCAATTCGTATACTTTTTGTGCCAAAACTTCAACCAATTCAGCATCTGATTGTTTGTCAGTACCCCATCCCATGAAACGAGCGATATCTGCGTAATCTTTGTCTGCACGGAAGTAGTCATATTTAGGGAACATAGCGTGTTTTTGAGGATCACGACCGTTGTAACGGATAACGTGAGGCATCAAAATCGCATTAGTACGTCCGTGTGGAATGTCAAACATAGGGCCAACCTTGTGAGCGAGTGAGTGGTTGATACCAAGGAAGGCATTGGCAAAGGCCATACCAGCCATTGTTGACGCATTATGCATTTTTTCACGTGATTCTTCATCACCAAAGCGGTAAGAATGTTCGAGATTTTCAAAAACAAGTTTAATCGCTTGGAGTGAAAGCCCACGTGTATAGTCACTAGCCATGACTGATACATAAGATTCAATGGCGTGAGTCAAAACATCCATACCTGTATCTGCTGTAACGCTGGCAGGCACACTCATAACCAAAGCAGGGTCAACGATAGCAATGTCCGGAGTCAAAGCATAATCTGCCAATGGGTACTTGATATGAGTTTCACTATCAGTGATAACCGCGAATGACGTTACCTCTGAACCTGTACCTGAAGTTGTTGGGATACAGATAAATGTTGTCTTCTGAGCGTAAGGAATCTTGTAAGTACGTTTACGGATATCCAAGAATTTTTGTTTAGCGCCGAAGAAGCTTACATCTGGGTGTTCAAAGAACATCCACATAGCCTTAGCAGCATCCATTGCAGAACCACCACCAAGAGCGATGATAACATCTGGTTGGAAGTCTACAAAGCGTTCCAAACCTTTGTAAACCGTATTCGTAGATGGGTTTGGCTCAACATCTGAGAAAACATCTACTGCTGGTCTGTGGCGGTTAAGTTCCAATTGGCGTTTAACCAAGTCAGCGTAACCAAACTGAACCATACCAGGGTCACAAACCAACATCACGCGCTCAGCTTCAATGTGACGCAAGTAAGTTATTGAATCTTTTTCGAAGAAGATTTTTGGTGGGACGCGAAACCATTGCATGTTATTGCGACGCTTTGACAATGTTTTGACATTCAAGAGATCAAATGAGCTAACATTGTGTGACACTGAGTTATGACCGTGTGAACCACAACCAAGAGTCAATGATGGAATCATGTTATTGTAGATATTACCGATACCACCTTCAGCTGATGGGCTATTTACCAAGACACGGCAGGCTTTCATGCGAATACCATATTGGAGTTGGAGCTCTTCATTTTCAGTGTGGATAACAGCTGTGTGTCCAAGACCACCCAAATTGAGCATGCCTTCTGCTTTTTTGAAACCATCTTCAACGCCATCAGATTTGATAAGGGCAAGTACTGGAGACAATTTTTCCAAGGCAAGTGGGTGTTCCATTGTTGCATCTGGAATTTCTGCCAAAAGCATTTTTGTACCTGCAGGAACTTTGAGACCAGCTTTTTCAGCAATTTCAATAGCTGAGTGCCCTACAATGGCACCATTTACAGCTGTACGTGCTTCATTAAGAACAACTTTTTCCAACTTAGCAATGTCAGCTTTTTTAGAAATGATGACACATTGATGTGCTTCAAATTCAGCCTTAACTTCGTCATAAATAGCTGCATCAACGATAGCTGCTTGTTCAGAAGCACAAATCATACCATTGTCAAAAGTTTTTGAAACAATGATATCGTTGACAGCACGTTTAACCTTAGCATCAGCAGCAATATAAGATGGGACGTTTCCGGCTCCTACACCAAGCGCTGGTTTACCAGTTGAATAAGCAGCCTTAACCATACCAGGTCCACCAGTCGCAAGTACTGTGGCAATCTTAGGATGGTTCATCAAAAGACCAGTTGCTTCGATAGATGGCTCTTCAATCCACTGGATGCAGTCCTTAGGTGCACCTGCTTCAATAGCTGCATCACGGACGATACGAGCTGCCTCTGCAGATGATTTCTGAGCTGATGGGTGGAAGGCAAAAATGATAGAGTTACGTGTCTTAAGAGCAATGAGGGCTTTGAAAATGGTTGTTGAAGTTGGGTTAGTTGTTGGTGTAACCCCACAGATAACACCGACCGGCTCAGCAATAGAAACCAAACCTTGTTCTTTATCTTCAGCAATAACGCCTACAGTTTTATCATATTTAATACTATTCCAAATGTATTCAGAAGCATACATGTTCTTGATGGCTTTATCTTCATAAATACCGCGCCCTGTTTCATCAACGGCCAATTTAGCCAAATACATGTGTTTATCTAGGGCAGCAATCGCAGCTTGGTGAACAATATGGTCCACTTGCTCCTGCGTAAAGTTAGCCATAGCATCAAGGGCTTCAACCCCTTTTGTTGCCAATTCATCTATTACTGTTTGAACATCTTTAGTTTGTTTAGTCATATGAAACTCCTTTGAATACTTGTTAAAAACTTCACAATCTTTAACACAAGTATATTATAGCGTTTTCTAGTCGCTATGTAAACCCTTACAACGATAAAAATAAAGAAATCCGTCCATTTTTGGACAGATTTCATCATTATTACCAAATAATCACGCGATCTTCTGGGGCACGCCACATGCCGTCGCCCTCTTTAATGTCAAATTCCTTGTGGAATTCGTCGAAGTTTGGTAATTGGACATTGGTACGGAGTTTTCCTGGTGCGTGGACATCGACACTTGCGAGGAGTTGCATGTACTCTGTCCGAGCTTTCATGCGCCAGATGCGAGCAAAGTTGGTGAAGAATTCTTCTGCTGAAAAATCCTCCTCTTTCTTAGCGGCTTCAAGGGCTGCAGCGATGCCTCCAAGGTCCGCTACGTTTTCAGAAACAGTCAATTTCCCATTAATCTTAGCACCATAAGAGTCTTGGCCTTCAAACTGATCGATAACTTTTTGGGTACGAGCGGTAAAGGCTTCGTAATCTTCTGGCTTCCACCAGTCTTTCAAGCTACCATTCTCATCAAAGGAAGCACCATTGGTATCAAAGGCGTGTGAAATTTCATGAGCAATGACCGCACCAATTCCACCGTAGTTAGCTGAGGAAGATTGATGAAGGTCATAGAAAGGTGCCTGCAAAATCGCAGCGGGGAAGACGATTTGATTTTGTTGCGGATCATAGTAAGCATTGACCATATTTGCTGGCATGTGCCACTCGCTCCGATCAACTGGTTGATTCCACTTACTCCAGCTATGAGCAATTGAAATTTCGTAGAGAGTCTGAGCATTTTCAACCAAGGTTTTGCTCTCGTCGATAACCTTCTTGGCATAAGTTTCTGGTAACTTTTCAGGGTAACCGATATGAGGTGTGATGACATTGAGTTTGACAATGGCTTTTTCACGAGTCTCAGGGGCGAGCCAATCTGCTTTTTCCAGACGATCCTTGTAGACCTCAATCATGGTCGCTACTTTATGCTCCACGTCTGCTTTTGCTTCTGGTGAGAATTTTTCACCTGCATACCAGAGTCCAAGCGCTTGGCTATATGGTACTTCTGCTATTGATAAGGCTGCTTTTTCTTTTGGACGAGGTTCTGGAATACCTGCAATCGTACGGCTATATTCACCAGCCAAAACACGGATTTCTTCGGTCAAGAATAGAGTCCAAGAAAGAGCTGCTCCGAGTTTCAATGCAGCATGAAGGGTCTCCCAGTTGGATGCTGAATAGAATGTTGGTGCGAATTCCTTCCAGTAACGCTCTTCTGGCACGATGATTTTATCTGGTGTTTGTCCGATCACTTCTGTAAAGAAGGCATCGAGTGGCAATTCTGGGACCAAGGCCTTGAAATCCGCCCACTCATAGGGATGGTAGAGTTTGTTGTACTCTGATTTTTCTTCGTTTGACAAGACATATTTGGCCAATTCTGCGTCCCCTGCAATCACTTTATCCAGGATATCTTTGATTTCTTCCTCTGAGAAATCAAATTTTGCCAAGAGCTTTTCCATCATTTGACGCCAGATAGCCAGTAATTCTGGGCCTTTTTCGTTGCCTTCTTCATAATAGGTCGTATCTGGCAAGATGAGAGCCGGTGCTTCTCCCCACAAGACATTCATTTGGGCATTCTTAAAGTCTGGCGACACGCTAAATGGCAAGAGATTTGATTTGCCAGCTAGTTCATAGGTGCCCAACTTGCTGGTATAGTCTTCAAAAGAAGACAGAGCCTTGATTTCATTGATCAAGGGTATGACTGGTGCCACACCAGCTGCTTCTCGTGCATCAAAATCAGCTACCATCTTGTGGTATTTGACAAAGTTTTGCAGAATGCTATCTTCGGGTAATTCTTCTCCCCGTTGCCATTTTCCGGTAATATCCAACATCAAGTTTTCGATATCTCGATCCAAGTCCATAAAGCCACCAGTCGAAGGTTTATCATCTGGAATGACTGCTGTCTCAGCCCATTTCCCATTGACGTATTCATAAAAATCATCTTGTAAGCGTGTCATTACACTTCCTCCATCAACATTAAAAGTGCTTTCATTATAACAAAATTCCCCAGCAAAAGCATTTACTGAGGAAAGTTTGGCTTATTTTACTAAGATTGCTAGGGTTTGATAAGGTTTCAAAATTATCTTTTCAGCAAGCTCTACATCATCATAATTGGATAAGAGCACGCGCCCTGACTGATATTCTGCTGGAATCGCCACTTCAGCTTCACTTCCGTAGAAATTATTGAGTACCAAGAGTTTTTGATCGTCTAAGTAGCGTTCAAAGGCGTAGACTTGTTGACTATCCTCAAATGCTGGCTGATAGCTTCCTTCTGAAATGATAGGCATTTCTTTGCGCAAGCGAATCATTTCTTTATAGAATTTAAAGATTGGTCCATCGATTTCATTTTCAACGTTGATGTCTTTATAAGATTTACCGACTTTCAACCATGGAGTGCCTGTTGAAAAACCTGCATTCTCAGAAGCATCCCATTGCATGGGTGTACGCGAATTATCACGTGACTTAGCTTGGATAATCTTAAAGGCTTCCTCAGGAGACTCACCTTGATCCAAAAGCATCTGGTAGGCATTGATGGATTCCACATCCACATAGTCTGCCATGGAATCATAGTCTGGATTAATCATGCCGATTTCTTCGCCCATGTAGATATACGGAGTTCCACGTGACAAATGGATGCTAGCTGCTAGCATGGTCACTCCTTCATTACGGAAATTCTTGATATCCACAAAGCGATTCAAAGCACGTGGCTGGTCATGGTTATTCCAGAAAAGGGCACTCCAACCACCTCGTTCACTCATTTCCTTGCCCCATGTATGATAGAGACGTTTGAGCTCTTCAAAATCAAAGGGAACAATGGTCCATTTTTGACCATCTTCATAGTCGACTTTAAGATGATGGAAGTTAAAGGCCATAGACAACTCGTGACGCTCCGGTGCTGAATAGAGAACACAGTTGTCAATGGTTGTCGAGGACATCTCTCCAACTGTCATAAAGCTATCATCAGAACCAAAGGTCGCTTCATTCATCATACGAAGATAGTCATGGACAATTGGTTTATCCGTATAAGCTGGTTTCCCTTCATTTTCAGGGCAATCCACTAAGACTTCATCTTTCCCAATCAAATTGATCACATCGAAACGGAAACCTTTGACTCCCTTGTCACGCCAGAAGTTGACCACCTTGAACAACTCCTTACGGACATTGGGATTGCGCCAATTAAGGTCCGCCTGTGTTTCATCAAAGAGGTGAAGATAGTATTTCCCTGTATCTCCAAAAGGAGCCCAGGCAGAACCACCAAATTTAGACAACCAATCGGTTGGTTGGTCCTGAATAAAGAAGAAATCTTGATAATACTGGTCTCCAGCCAAAGCTTTTTGGAACCATTCATGCTCCAAAGAAATCACTATTGATAATGCTACCGATCAAGATAAGATTCTTATCGACCTAGGTAAAGACCAGCACGTTGTTTGTATCCGTTCTAAAGTTTATTTAACTAATGGAAAACAGTTCCAATTTACGGAAAGTCGCCACAAACTTGAAAAATTCAAATTTGTCGATTATGCCAAGCGTCGTCATTAAAAGAAAGGGCTCTGCTAACAGAAAAAGTATCGGACAAGAATGTCCGATACTTTTTAGTTTTTACGGATAGGATCTGCTAGATACTCAGCACGAGCTCCACCAATTAACTTAGGACGACTCGCCAAAGCAGTCACATGAGCACCACCTAATTCTGGAGTAATCGGGCGAAGAGGAACTTGGACCCTCTTCACATGCATACCAATAGAGGTATCCCCAATATCGATACCAGCCTGAGCGACAATTTCCTCCACCTCAACAGGATCCTTCATATAGTCGAAAGCAGCCAGCTGACCACTTCCCCCAGCATGCAAGGTCGGAAGAACATTAACAATTTCCAAATCTTTAGCCATGGCGAGCTCACGCTCAACAACCAAAGCACGATTCAGATGTTCGCAGCCTTGAACAGCCAAGTAAATCCCTTTAGGTTCCAAAACTTCAAGAATCGTTTTCACAATTCGTTGGCCAATTTCACGGCTAGAGGCTTTTCCGATTATCCCACCAGCGACCTCACTGGAAGACAATCCCAAGACAAAGATAGCTCCTCGCCCAATAGCGGAACGTTCAACAATATCTTCTACAAGCACACGTGTCTTCTCTTCTAAATCTAGCAACATCACAACAGCCCTCCTTTAGACAACAGCTGTATTCAGGATTCGCACAATAAGATAGTACAGAATCACAAAAAAGATAAGGAAAAATGCCCCTAGTAATAATAACTGCCTACGGCGTTTCTTACTTAGATCCCAAGAGAAACCAAATCCCATCAAAAAAGGACCAACACTATAACTTAACATAAACCATAAATCTACGCGTGCTATATGCCAAAAAGAAGAAATAAAGGCCACCAAACCAATTAAGGATAAAATCCAAGAAAAGTCCCAACGATCTGATTTAGCAAAAGCCAAGCCTATTAAGAAACAGCCCAAGGCAGGCATGATAATAAATGATAGGGTCATAAAATAAAACATGCCATTATTATAGCATGTTTTACAGATTCATGTTAGTGGCGGTTAATAACACCATAAGCAATAGTGAATGCAATAGCAGCAACACCTACAACGATTGCCATGACAGCCCAGAACATAGTCATCGCACGGCGTCCCTTACGATTGTTGAAAGGAAGTCCCCAACCAATCATGATAACACCTAGCAATCCAAGCCAGATTTTATAAGTGATAACAATCGCCGCATCAAAATAGGCAAAAGCAACCAAACCTAAACCTAGCAAAGAAATCAAATAAGACCACTTACCCTTCAAAAATGAAGGCAAGGCCCAACCAAATAACACTAAACCTAGTAGAGCAAGAGCTCCACCACCAAAAAATACGGGTACAATATAATTATCAAACATATTCATATTATAGCATATCTTAAAAAGTTAGGAAATAGAATCTATCAACCAAAGCCATACCATCTCTTTAAAATTTGTTCACTCTCAATCACAGATTGATTCGCAGATACTAACTATTTATTTGGGTACAAAAAAACAAGACCCAGAAAGGACCTTGTTTTAATAGCCTAATTGCGCTTTGTTTGCACTACATCTATAATCAAAATGGACTGAAATTTAGAAATCGGGGGCAAAATGGGGGCAAAACATAAGAAAAAGGCTTGTCCACATTGGACAAACCCTTTCATTTCAAGCTTATATAGTCTAATTAAGCTTTGTTTGCTCCCAATCACAGATTGATTCGCAGACACTAACTATTTATTGGGTACAAAAAAACAAGATCCAGAAAAGACCTTGTTCTTTTTTTCAATTAAGCTTTGTTTGCTGAACCGAATACGTCGATACGTTCTTCAACAGCTTCTGTAATAGCTTCGAAACCTGGTTTCAAGAATTTACGTGGGTCGAAGAGTTTCTTCTTGTCGTATTCTGCTTCATTTGCTTCGTATTCAGCAACAAATTTACGTGTTGCGTTAGCAAATGCGATTTGACATTCAGTGTTAACGTTAACTTTAGCAACACCAAGTTTGATAGCTTCTTGGATTTGATCGTCAGGAATACCTGATCCACCGTGCAATACGATTGGGAAGTTAGGAACAGCTTCTGTCAATTTTTGCAAGTGGTCAAGGTGAAGTCCGCTCCAGTTTTCTGGGTAAGGACCGTGGATGTTACCGATACCTGCTGCAAGGAAGTCGATACCAGTTGCAACCATAGCTTTAGCATCTTCGATTGGTGCCAATTCACCATCACCGATGATACCATCTTCTTCACCACCGATTGTACCAACTTCAGCTTCAACTGATACACCGTTAGCGTGTGCAAATTCAACAACTTTAGCTGCTTTTTCAAGGTTTTCTTCAACTGGAAGGTGTGAACCGTCAAACATAACTGAAGTGTAACCTACACGGATACATTCCAAAGCGTCATTGTAGTGACCGTGGTCAAGGTGAATAGCAACTGGTACAGTGATACCCATTGATTCAACCAATTCTTCGATAAGGACTTTACACAATTTGTAACCACCCATGTACTTAGCTGCACCCATAGAAGTTTGGATAAGTACTGGAGCTTGTTTAGCTTCTGCTGCACGCAAGATAGCTTGAGTCCACTCAAGGTTGTTTGTGTTAAATCCACCAACTGCGTAACCATTATCACGAGCTGCTTGGACAAATTTTTCTGCTGAAACGATTGCCATTATAAAGGCCTCCTATATTTTTTTGGGTTTGAACCCGTTTACAAGTTTATTCTATCACAATTGAACTCAAAAAACTAGCTTTTCTACAATTTGTAAGCGTTTTGATTTTTTAATACAAAAAAACCAGTCATGTGACTGGTTACTCTGCGGAAAGAGGGACTTGAACCCTCACGACCTAAAGCGGTCACAGGATCCTTAGTCCTGCGCGTCTGCCAATTCCGCCATTTCCGCTAACAACATTAGTTATTATATCAGGATTGACAACTTGTGTCAATACTTTTTTGAAAGTTTTTTAGTAGCTTTCCCTTGTCTCTTTCGAAACAACTATTATATAATACCATTTATTGTTTGCTAACGTCAATACTTTTTTGACTTTTTTTAAATTTTTTAGCAAAAACTATCTATCATATCTCTTGTCAAAGGTTAAGCTAAGCTCTTATTCAGCCTATCTAATTTCTCTCTAAGGGGAGCTAAGTAAACTTCTTCTCCAAAACCACGCGATTTTAAGCCATCCTCAGCACAAGACAATAACGATTCTGTCAAAGGTAAAATCATTTTGAGGTCTGTAGCAGAAATATCTTTTTTCGAAAATAAACGACGAATTCTAGGGTAATCATAGTCAAATGCTTCAAAAAAAGGTGAGTCATTCAAAATATTTTCTAGATTTACCAAATTGACTAAAAGACCAAGGTGAAAGGCTGCTGGCGCAAAGGTTGATGAGAAAGGTTGGGTACATACACTACGAAACTCAATAGTCCCTCGTGTCGTTAAATCTTGGAATTGATAAGAACGATGAGTCTTAAAATCTTCCTCACTTGGTTCAATAGTGACAACTTCGCCACGAATAGAGTGTGCTTTGATAGATGGCGTACTTAGATAGTCTTTAGCACGTATTGGTTCAAAATAGTAGGTTTCGTCACCACGCTTAGCAGTAAAAATGGCTGTCTCAGACAAGTAAGAAAAATAGTCATCTTCATTCTTAAATACCTTGGGAAATACTCCTGCATTTTCCTCAAACACACCATGCATGGAATTCTCCCAGAAAACATCACGGGAAAGCGCTAAATCCCAATCAGAATCCCAAAACTCAGAGTTTGCCAATAATACTGCCTTGGGTCCCTCTATTTGGTTAAAAGCATTTAAGACTCTTAAATAGGACGTTTTTGAAACATCTAATTGTACCTGACTCCCACAGATGAAAGAAGCATATTCTGGATAATCATGAAAGAAAGGATCGTTCTTTGCTTTAGATAGCTCGAGAAAATCCATAAGCATTTCATAACGAGGAGATTTAACAGGTCTGTTGTCATTTTTTGCCCAGTTTGGATTCACTCCCCAACCTTGCAACTCATGATTATGATTCTGAAGATAGGGTTGGATTATACTGAGGTAAGTATCCAGACGTTCCTCAACCTCAGAAATTCTCTCAGCCTTCGTAAAAGCAAACTCGATCGTATTGTACGAAACTTCAAAAAGAATCATGTCTCCAGAAGCTTTATCGATAAGCTGAATAGGATTATTATCCGAATCATACTTATCAGCTTGAAAATCAAAATTATCCAAGAGATAGACTAGTAACTGTTTTGTAAGAGAGACATCTGTAGCATTGCCACTCAAATTAACAACTGGGTATTCCAACTCAATCCCCACAAATAATTCGGGTTGCTCCTTAATTGGCTCATAGTACCTTTGCTTAAGAAGTTCCTTGGCTGTTGTCAAAATAATGTCCCCCTTTTTAAAATAAGCTTATTCCATTATATCAAAATATTCAGACGATTTATAGACAAAAAAACGCCTGCTTACGAAAAATAACCGTATTACCTTTCGTAAACAAGCGTTACATGCTTATTTATTCCCATTTTTATGATGAGTGTTCCCGCTAGGCGTATGCCCAGCGGTAGACCAGAGCTAGACTAAGAAAAGCTAAGCTATTCCATCATCATAACACTCAACAAAATTGATAAAAATTAAACAAGTTCGATGATTGCCATTGGGGCAGCATCGCCACGACGTGGTTCTGTTTTAAGGATACGAGTGTATCCACCGTTACGTTCAGCATAACGAGGTGCGATTTCTGAGAAAAGTTTTTGAAGAGCAGTTGTTGATGTATATTTATCAGTTGCTTCATCATAGCTTTCAGATGCAATTTCGTTACGTACAAATGCAGCTGCTTGACGACGTGCGTGCAAATCACCACGTTTACCAAGAGTGATCATTTTTTCAACTGTTTTACGGATTTCTTTAGCACGTGCTTCAGTTGTAACGATTGCTTCGTTAATGATAAGATCTGTAGTCAAATCACGAAGAACCGCTTTACGTTGTGAGCTTGTGCGTCCAAGTTTACGGTAAGCCATGTTATCCTCCTATGTTATTATTTATCGTTTTTGAGTCCAAGTCCAAGATCAGCCAACTTAACTTTGACTTCTTCAAGAGATTTACGACCTAGGTTACGGACTTTCATCATTTCAGGCTCAGTTTTTTCTGTCAAATCATGAACGGTATTAATACCGGCACGTTTCAAACAGTTATATGAGCGTACAGACAAATCAAGTTCTTCGATGGTACGGTCAAGCACCTTTTCATCGTTCACTTTTTCAGTTTCTTTCATTACATCAGTAGCTTTAGCAACATCAGTAAGGTCAGTAAACAAATTCAAGTGTTCAATCAAAACGCGAGCCGAGAGACCGAGGGCATCTTCAGGGATGATTGTTCCGTTTGTCATGATTTCGATTGTCAATTTATCAAAACCATCATTGCTACCTACACGGGCAGGTTCAACTTGATAATTGACTTTTTTCACTGGTGTGTAGATTGAATCTACAGCCAATGTTCCCACTGGTGCATCATCTTTCTTGTTTTCATCTGCTGGAACATAACCACGGTTTGTAGCTACTGTCATAGTCGCTTTCAAAGAAGCGCCGTCAGCGATAGTGAAAAGATAATGATCAGGGTTAACAATTTCAATGTCGCTATCAGTCAAGATGTCTCCAGCAGTAACTTCAGCTGGACCTTGGACATCAAGTTCAATTGTCTTTTCGTCTTCGACGTAAGATTTTACAGCAAGTCCTTTAATATTAAGGATGATTTGCATCACGTCTTCACGGACGCCTGGTACGGTATCAAATTCGTGGAGTACTCCATCAATCTTAATTGATGTTACGGCAGCACCTGGAAGTGATGACAAAAGTACACGACGAAGAGAGTTACCCAAAGTTGTACCATAACCACGTTCTAGTGGTTCGATGACAAATTTGCCGTAATCTTTATTTTCATCAATTTTTGTTATTATTGGTTTTTCAAACTCAATCATTTATTATACTCCCTCGAAACGAACCTTGTGTACTATTGTTATTAAAGATTACACACGACGACGTTTTGGAGGACGACAACCATTATGTGGTACAGGTGTTACATCACGGATTGCTGTTACTTCAAGACCTGCAGCAGCAAGAGCACGGATAGCAGACTCACGACCTGAACCAGGACCTTTAACAGTTACTTCAACTGTTTTAAGACCATGTTCTTGTGCAGATTTAGCAGCAGCTTCTGAAGCCATTTGTGCAGCAAATGGTGTAGATTTACGAGAACCTTTGAAACCAAGAGCACCAGCTGATGACCATGCTACAGCGTTACCATGCACATCTGTAATCATAACAATAGTGTTATTGAAAGTAGCGTGAATGTGAGCAATACCAGATTCGATATTCTTTTTCACACGACGTTTACGTGTTGGTTTAGCCAATGTTTTTACCTCCTATTTTATTTTAATTATTTTTTCTTACCTGCAATCGCAACAGCTTTACCTTTACGAGTGCGGGCATTGTTTTTAGTGTTTTGTCCACGGACAGGAAGTCCACGACGGTGACGGATACCACGGTATGAACCGATTTCCATCAAACGTTTGATGTTAAGGTTAACTTCACGACGAAGGTCACCTTCAACTTTGATTGCATCCACTTCGCGACGGATAGCGTCTTCTTGATCATTTGTCAAATCTTTAACGCGGATGTCTTCAGAAACGCCTGCAGCAGCCAAGATTTTCTTAGATGTTGCAAGTCCGATACCGTATACGTAAGTAAGTGAAATTACTACACGTTTATCGTTTGGAATGTCAACTCCAGCAATACGAGCCATGATTTCTCCTTTCTATATTATCCTTGACGTTGTTTGTGTTTTGGATTTGTTGGACAAATTACCATAACACGACCGTTACGACGAATAACTTTACAGTATTCGCAAATTGGTTTAACCGATGGTCTTACCTTCATGTTTCAATCCCTCCAATTATTTCGATTATTTAAAGCGGTATGTGATGCGTCCACGTGTCAAATCATAAGGACTCATTTCAACAGTCACACGGTCACCGACCAAAATACGAATGTAGTTTTTACGGATTTTACCAGAAACTGTCGCCAAAATTTGGTGTCCATTTTCCAATTCAACAGTAAACATAGCATTAGGCATAGTTTCTACAACTTTACCTTCAATTTCAATCACGTCTTCTTTTGCCACGCAAAAGTACCCCCTAAAATTTCGATTTGATTTCCTCTGAGCACAGAGGTAACAATTATAAGTCAGACTAAAGTATTATAACATGCTTAAGTCTGATACGCAAGTAAGATTATATAATTATTTAATTGCTGCAATCGCTTTTTTAACATCAGCGAATACATCGTCGATATCTTGGTTACCTTGAATATCAGATACAAGACCAAGCTCACGGTAATGTGCAATAATTGGCTCACCTTGAGCAATATTCACATCCAAGCGGCGTTTCACTGTTTCTGGTTTGTCATCTTCACGTTGGTAATAGTCTTCTTCCTTGTAGTCAGCTGGTGGGTTGAATACTTTATGGTAAGTTTCACCTGTTTCGCGGTGAATAATACGACCACTCAAGCGTTCAAGGAGGCAAGATGGATCCACTTCGATATTGATTACTCCATCAAGCTCCAAACCAAGATCAACCAAGATTTGATCCAAGGCATGAGCTTGTTCGATTGTGCGAGGAAAACCATCCAAAAGGAATCCTTTTTCCTTAATGTCGTCTTGAGCCAAACGCTCTTTAACGATTCCGTTTGTTACTTCATCTGGTACCAATTCACCTTTATCGATGAATGATTTGGCCAAAACACCCATTTCAGTTTGGTTAGCCATAGCAGCACGGAACATATCACCAGTTGAGATATGAGCTACACCAAATTCTTCAACAATTTTTGCAGCTTGAGTCCCTTTACCAGCACCTGGTAGACCCATAATTAAAAGATTCATCTTACGAACTCCTTATTTTTGTTTTCAAATAACTCTATCAAGGTTTTAACACATTGGTAGAGTTATCAAAAAACAAAAGAGAAGGGACAGAAAGTAACCTTTCTTTCCCTCTCAATTGTTCATGAGAAGACTTAGTCTTCAAGATTCATAAATCCAACGTACTGACGTTTCAATAGGTAACCTTCGAGTTGTTTCATACCTTCGATACCAGTTGAAATCAAGATCAAGAGAGATGTACCACCAAGCGCGATTGAGCTTGTAAGGTGCATAAACTGTTGAGCCGCAATTGGAGCCAATGAAATAAACGCGAGAAATACAGCCCCGATTGTTGCCAATCTCTTAAGCAATGAAGACATGTACTTTTCAGTCTCACGACCTGGACGAACGCTAGGAATGTAAGACCCATTCTTTTGAAGATTTTCAGCAGTTTTTTCAGGATTTACTTGGACAAATGTGTAGAAGAATGAGAATAAGATAATCAATATCGCATAGGTAATCATTCCACTAGGTGTATTATACGAGAGTAGTCCTTGTAAATGTGATAACCACGTAACCTTAGAGAAGAATGGAAGAAACGTACTAGGAATTGTCGTAATCGAGCTAGCAAAGATAACGGGAATAACACCAGCTGGATTGACTTTCAAAGGTAAGTATGAACTCGTTGGAGCCCCTTGAACCAATTTCGTATATTGAATTGGAATTTGATATTCTGCTTGTTGTACAAATGTCGTAAAGAAGACAATCGCCAAACCTACCACAATCAACAATGCGACGATGATATATGAACGTGTCAATTCTCCTGAACGAACATTGACAAAGAAATCCTCATAAATTGTTGAGAACATCTTTGGAATGGAAGCAATGATACCAGAAAAGATAATCATCGACACACCATTACCAAAGCCCTTATCAGTAATTTGTTCACCAAGCCATGTCACAATTATGCTACCAGCAGTTAAAATTGTCCCAATCAATAAATAGGTTGAAACATTAGGTGTCTTAACCAATGAAATTGATGAGAGTGTATTGAAACTAGCTGTAATACCAATCGATTGAACAAATGCTAAAACAAGAGTAATATAACGAGTCGCCTGATTTAATTTACGACGACCAACTTCACCCTGTTTGCCCCACTCCACAAATTTTGGATAGATATCCATCTGCAAAAGTTGGACAATGATTGATGCTGTAATGTACGGACTAACCCCCATCGAAAAGATAGAGAAGCTATTCATAGCATTACCAGACACCAAGTTAAGCATATTCAAGAAAGGTAAATCACTTAATTGTTTCAAACCTTCAGCGTTGATACCAGGAACCGTTACATGAGTCCCGACACGAAAAACGAAAATAATGAAGATTGTAAATAAAATCTTATTACGAACGTTTTTGACTTTCAACGCATCTTTTAATAGTTTAAAGAACATAATGAGTTACCCCTCATTAGATGACTTCGATTGAACCACCTTTAGCAGTGATAGCTGCTTCAGCAGATTTTGAGAATTTAGCTGCTTTAACAGTCAATTTCTTAGTCAATTCGCCGTTACCAAGAACTTTAACGCCTGATTTTTCAGCACGAACGATTCCAGCATCTTTAAGAACTGCTGGAGTTACTTCTGTACCATCTTCAAAAACGTTCAATTGATCAAGGTTTACAAGTGCGTATTCTTTAGCGTTGATGTTAGTGAATCCACGTTTTGGAAGACGACGGAACAATGGAGTTTGTCCACCTTCAAATCCTGGACGTACGCCACCACCGCTACGAGCTTTTTGACCTTTTTGACCACGGCCTGAAGTTTTACCGTTACCAGATGAAGTACCACGACCTACACGGTTACGGACTTTACGAGAACCTTCAGCAGGTTTCAATTCATGAAGTTTCATTATTATTTTCTCCTCTTTTTGTAAAATGCTAGCGCCTCTAACCAAGTAAGGTGGCTTGATTAGAAACTCGCCTATACATGAAATTCAGTTTAAGTCGCAAGGTAACCCTCACGACTTAAATCAATTTTTATTTAACGTCTTCTACAGTTACCAAGTGAGATACTGCGTTGACCATACCACGGATAGCAGCGTTGTCTTCTTTAACAACTGAGCTATTCAATTTACCAAGTCCAAGAGCAACAACTGTTTTACGTTGTTCTGGTTTGCGTCCGATTGGAGACTTAGTCAAAGTAATTTTAATTTGAGCCATTGTTATCTCCTTTCTTATGCCAAGTCAGATACTGAGATGCCACGAAGAGCCGCAACTTCTTCAGCACGTTTAAGTTGTTTCAATCCTTCAACAGTCGCACGAACGATGTTGATTGGAGTGTTTGAACCAAGTGATTTAGATGTTACATCAGCAACACCAGCCAATTCGATGACGGCACGAACTGCACCACCAGCGGCAACCCCAGCCCCTTCAACAGCTGGTTTCAACAATACTTTCGCTCCACCAAATTCTGAACGAACTTCGTGAGGAATAGTTGTACCAACCATAGGAACTTCGATAAGGTTTTTCTTAGCTGCTTCAACTGCTTTACGGATAGCTTCTGGAACCTCTTGAGATTTACCAGTACCAAATCCTACGCGACCATTACGGTCACCAACAACAACAAGAGCAGCAAAACGCATGTTGCGTCCACCTTTTACAACTTTAGTAACACGGTTGATAGCAACTACGCGTTCTTCAAGTTCTACTGCATTATCTTTAAATGCCATTATTAAGTGTCCTCCCTATTAGAATTTCAATCCGTTTTCACGAGCTGAGTCAGCCAAAGCTTTAACACGTCCGTGATAGAGATATCCACCGCGGTCAAACACCACTTCAGAAATACCTTTAGCTACTGCGCGTTCAGCAACAAGTTTACCGACAACAACGGCTTGTTCTGTTTTAGTTCCTTTAGAAACTTCTTTATCAAGAGTTGATGCACTTGCGAGCGTTACACCCGCTACGTCATCAATAACTTGAGCGTAGATGCCTGTATTAGAACGGAAAATGTTCAAACGTGGGCGATCAGCAGTTCCAGAGAGTTTTCCGCGAACGCGACGGTGGCGTTTTTGGCGGAGTTTGTTTTTATCTGGTTTCGAAATCACAATTTTCACCTCTTAATTATAATGCTAGCTCATGAGAGCTTTTGGTAAAGAGACAATCCACAAAGAATTGCCATAAGGATAAAATCCTATTATTTACCAGTTTTACCTTCTTTACGACGTACGTATTCACCAACGTAACGGATACCTTTACCTTTGTAAGGTTCTGGTGAACGAAGGCTACGGATGTAAGCTGCTGTTTGACCAACAACTTCTTTGTTAATACCACTTACAACGATTGAAGTTGCAGATGGTACTTCAAAAGTAATACCTTCTGGAGCTTCAACTTCGTCTTGGTGAGATTTACCAACTGAAAGAACAAGTTTTGTTCCTTGGAGTTGCGCACGATATCCGACACCGCGCATTTCAAGTTCTTTTTTGAAACCTTCAGAAACACCAACAACCATGTTGTTCAAGTTTGCACGAGAAGTACCGTGGATTGTTTTGTTTTCTTTTGAGTCGTTTGGACGGTGAAGTGTAACTTCATTGCCTTCAACTTTGATTTCAATGTTTTTGTTAAACTCACGAGTGAGTTCGCCTTTAGGTCCTTTAACAGTAACAACGTTATCGTTGTTTGTTACTTCAACACCAGCAGGCAAAGTAATAACTTTATTACCAATACGTGACATAGTATTTAATTCTCCTGTTAGATTATCAAGCCACAAAGTGACTAGTTTTCACGGGGATGAGTTTCATAGAATATAATCAACGAAACTCGCACAAATCATTTGAGATAAGTGCTTAGTATCAACTTCTTACCAAACGTAAGCGATAACTTCTCCACCAACGTTCTTTTGACGAGCTTCTTTATCAGTCAAAAGACCTTCTGAAGTAGAGATGATCGCGATTCCAAGTCCGTTAAGAACTTTAGGAACATCTTCACGTTTAGAGTAAACACGAAGACCTGGTTTAGAAATACGTTTCAAGTTAGTGATAACACGTTCACCGTTTTGTCCGTATTTCAAGAATACGCGGATGATACCTTGTTTGTCATCTTCGATAACTTCAACATTTTTTACGAAACCTTCACGTTTAAGGATTTCAGCGATACCTTTTTTAATGTTTGATGCAGGTACTTCAAGTACTTCGTGTTTAGCTTGGTTAGCGTTACGAATACGTGTCAAGAAATCTGCAATTGGGTCAGTCATAACCATTTTATATTTTCTCCTCTTACTAGTAGTTTGAATAATTCACTTGCTAGTTAATGATTGAGCTAGGCTCAGATTGTGTTAAATACATTCAAATTAGGTAAAACTAACTTAAATGTACCATGTTTTTACCAAGAAGCTTTGGTAACACCTGGAATTTGACCTTTGTAAGCCAATTCACGGAAGCAAACACGGCAAAGTTTAAATTTGCGATAAACTGAGTGTGGACGTCCACAACGTTCGCAACGAGTGTAAGCTTGCGTAGAGAACTTCGCAGGGCGTTTGTTCTTAGCAATCATTGATTTTTTAGCCAATTTATTTACCTCCTAGATTATTTTGCAAAAGGCATTCCAAGGCCTTTAAGCAATTCACGACCTTCTTCGTCAGTGTTAGCAGTAGTTACGATAACGATATCCATACCACGTACTTTATCAACATCGTCGAAGTTGATTTCTGGGAAGATAAGTTGTTCTTTAACACCAAGTGTGTAGTTACCACGTCCATCAAATGATTTAGTTGGAACACCATGGAAGTCACGAACACGTGGAAGTGATACTGATACCAATTTATCCAAGAATTCGTACATGCGTTCACCACGAAGGGTAACTTTAGCACCGATCGCTACACCTTCACGAAGACGGAAGCCAGCGATTGATTTCTTAGCTTTAGTAATCAATGGTTTTTGACCTGAAATAAGTGCCAACTCAGCAGCAGCTTTTTCAAGAGTTTTAGCGTTGTTTACAGCTTCACCAACACCCATGTTGATAACGATTTTATCAACTTTTGGCACAGCCATAACTGAAGAATAATTGAATTTTTCAGTCAAAGCTGGAATTACTTCGTTAGTGTATTTTTCTTTAAGACGGTTAGCCATTTAATACTTTCTCCTTTCCTTCGTGATTAGTCAAGCACTTCGCCTGATTTTTTGTTGTAACGAACTTTTTTGCCGTCAACAACTTTGTAACCTACACGTCCAGCTACACCGTTCTTGTCAAGAACTTGAACGTTTGAAGCGTGGATTGGTGCTTCTTTTTCCACGATAGCACCTTGAGGGTTTTCAGCTGATGGTTTTTGGTGTTTTTTGATGATTGCAACACCTTCAACAACAACTTTGTTTACTTTTGGAAGAGCTTTAAGAACTACTGCTTCAGTTCCTTTGTCTTTACCAGCAATAACGCGAACTTTATCGCCTTTTTTTACAAACATTTGAGTATTTCTCCTATTATTTCTTACGCCCTAATGGGCACCCTGAACATTTCAGGGGACTAAGTTTGTGTTAATTCAGATTAAAGTACTTCTGGCGCCAAAGATACGATACGCATGTATCCACCTTCACGCAATTCACGTGCAACAGGGCCAAAGATACGAGTTCCACGAGGAGTTTTGTCATCGCGGATGATTACTGCAGCGTTATCATCAAACTTGATGTATGAACCGTCTGGACGGCGAGCACCAGTTTTTGTACGAACGATAACAGCTTTAACAACATCACCTTTTTTAACAGCTCCACCTGGTGTAGCTTGTTTAACAGTTGCAACGATAACGTCGCCGATGTTAGCGAATTTACGTCCTGAACCACCAAGAACTTTGATAGTCAAGATTTCACGAGCACCGCTATTATCAGCAACTTTTAAGCGACTTTCTTGTTGAATCATTTCAATTGTCTCCTTTTAGTTTTATTAGATAATAACAGCTTCTTCCACAACTTCTACAAGACGGAAGCGTTTTGTAGCTGAAAGTGGGCGAGTTTCCATGATACGAACGATATCGCCTTCTTTAGCAACGTTGTTTTCATCATGTGCTTTGTATTTTTTAGAATAGTTGATACGTTTACCATAGACTGGGTGGTTACGTTTAGTTTCAACTACAACTGTGATTGTTTTATCCATCTTGTCAGATACTACGCGTCCAACAAGGGTTTTACGTTGATTACGTTCCATTATTAGAATTGCTCCTTTCCCAATCTATTATTTGATTTCAGATTGCACCGTTTTAACACGTGCAATTTGTTTTTTCACTTCGTTCAAACGGGCAGTTTGATCAAGTTGACCTGCTGCAGCTTGGAAACGAAGGTCGAAAAGTTCTTTCTTAAGTTCGTTTTCTTTTTTAGCAAGCTCTTCTTGAGACAAGCCACGAAGCTCAGCAACAAACTTTTTGATTTCTTCAAGTTTCATGTCTTCTCCTTATTCTGCTTCACGTTTCACGAATTTACATTTAACTGGCAATTTGTGGCTAGCAAGACGAAGCGCTTCACGTGCAACTTCTTCAGAAACACCTGCGATTTCGAACATTACTTTACCACGTTTAACTGGTGCTACCCAACCTTCAGGTGCCCCTTTACCAGAACCCATACGTACACCGATAGCTTTAGCAGTGTATGATTTGTGTGGGAAGATTTTAATCCAAACCTTACCACCACGTTTCATGTAACGAGTCATGGCAATACGAGCAGCCTCGATTTGACGGTTTGTAATCCAGTGGCTAGTTGTAGCTTGAAGACCGTATTCACCGAATGATACTTCTTTACCACCTTTAGCCTCACCGCGCATTTTTCCACGGAATTCACGACGGTGTTTAACACGTTTAGGTACTAACATTTGTTATTTGCCTCCTTTAGTGTTTTTACGAGCTGGAAGAACTTCTCCACGGTAGATCCAAACTTTAACACCAAGTTTACCGTAAGTTGTGTCAGCTTCTTCCCAAGCGTAATCAATATCAGCGCGAAGTGTGTGAAGTGGAACTGTACCTTCAGAGTATCCTTCTGCACGGGCGATATCTGCACCGTTCAAACGACCTGATACTTGAGTTTTGATTCCTTTAGCTCCAGCACGCATTGCACGTTGGATAGCTTGTTTTTGTGCACGACGGAAAGCAACACGTTGCTCAAGTTGGCGAGCAATTGTTTCACCAACAAGGTGAGCGTCCAAATCAGGTTTCTTGATTTCAACGATGTTGATGTGTACTTGTTTTCCAGTCAATTTGTTAAGTTGAGCGCGAAGAGCGTCAACGTTTGATCCACCTTTACCGATAACCATACCTGGTTTTGCAGTGTGAAGTGAAACAATAACTTTGTTTACAGCACGTTCGATTTCAATAGTTGAAACTGAAGCGTCTGCAAGTTCTTTTTGAATGAATTTGCGGATTGCCAAATCTTCGTGAAGGTAATCTGCGTATTCTTTTTCAGCATACCATTTCGCATCCCAGTCACGGATGATCCCGACACGCATACCAATTGGATGTACTTTTTGACCCACGAGTTTACCTCCTTATTTTTCTGACACAACTACTGTTACGTGAGTTGTGCGTTTGTTGATTGGTGAAGCTGAACCTTTCGCACGTGGACGGAAACGTTTCATTGTTGGTCCTTCGTTTGCGAATGTTTCAGATACTACCAAGTTAGCTTTTTCCAAACCAAAGTTGTTTTCTGCGTTAGCGATAGCAGAGTTAAGAGTTTTCTCAACAATGCGAGCTGCTTTGTTTGGAGTGAATTTCAAGATTGCGATTGCATCAGCAACGTTCTTACCACGGATAAGATCAAGAACAAGACGTGTTTTACGAGGTGAAACACGCACTGTACGAGCCATTGCTTTAGCTGAAGTAATTTCTGCCATTGTGTCCTCCTCCTATTAACGACGTGTTTTCTTATCGTCAGCTGCGTGACCTTTGTAAGTACGAGTTGGTGCAAATTCACCAAGTTTGTGACCTACCATGTCTTCTTGGATGTAAACAGGAACGTGTTTACGTCCATCATAAACTGCGATAGTGTATCCGATGAAACTTGGGAAAATCGTTGAACGACGTGACCAAGTTTTAATTACTTTTTTCTTTTCGTCATTTGCTTGAGCTTCAACTTTTTTCATCAAATGCTCATCGACGAAAGGTCCTTTTTTAAGACTACGTCCCATTTTGTAGTTTTCTCCTTTAAATTGAATGTACCACAGCGGCTTGCACTAAGAAATGCTACCGAGTTGGCGGATGTTATGTGCTAAGCGACTAAATTATTTTTCGTTACGACGACGAACGATAAGTTTGTCAGATTTAGCTTTCTTGTTACGAGTTTTAAGACCAAGCGCAGGTTTACCCCATGGAGTAGATGGCGCTTTACGTCCAACTGGTGCTTTACCTTCACCACCACCGTGTGGGTGATCGTTAGGGTTCATTACAGAACCACGAACTGTTGGGCGAATACCCTTCCAGCGATTACGGCCGGCTTTACCAAGGTTGATAAGTGATTGTTGTTCGTTACCTACAGTACCGATAGTTGCACGACATGTACCAAGAACCATACGAACTTCGCCTGATTGAAGACGAACAAGTACGTATTTACCTTCTTGACCCAAAACTTGAGCAGAAGCACCAGCGGCACGGATAAGTTCAGCACCTTTACCTGGTTGAAGCTCGATGTTGTGGATAACTGTACCAACTGGGATGTTTGCAAGTGGAAGAGCGTTACCAATCTTGATATCCGCATCTGGACCTGAAACGATACGTTGACCTACTTCAAGACCTTTAGGTGCGATGATGTAAGCTTTAACCCCGTCAGTATAGTGTACAAGAGCGATGTTTGCAGTACGGTTTGGATCATACTCAATTGTTTTAACAACTGCTTCAACGCCATCTTTGTTACGTTTGAAGTCAATCAAACGGTAGTGACGTTTGTGTCCGCCACCTTGGTGACGTACTGTGATACGACCGTTGTTGTTACGACCAGCTTTGTTCTTAAGAGAAACAAGCAATGATTTTTCAGGAGTGCTTGTAGTGATTTCTGCGAAATCCAAAGAAGTCATGTTACGACGGCCATTTGTCGTTGGTTTATAAACTTTAATACCCACGTTAATTTCTCCTTTGATTATTCAGCTTCAGCTGCAAACAACTCGATTGCTTTAGAATCAGCTGTAAGAGTGATGATAGCTTTTTTAGTTTTTGAAGTGAAACCAGTGTAACGTCCAACACGTTTTTGTTTTGGTTTAACAGTTACAGTGTTCACGCTAGCAACTTTAACACCTTCAAATGCAGCTTCAACTGCTTGTTTGATCAAGAGTTTGTGTGCACGTGTATCAACTTCGAAAGTGTATTTTCCTGCTTCAAGAGCAATCATAGATTTCTCAGTGATAACAGGTTTTTTGATTACGTCATACAAATTCATTATGCAAGAACCTCCTCGATTGATGAGATAGCTTCTTTAGTAACAAGAAGTTTATCTGCGTTTACGATGTCAAGTACGCTTGCAGTTGCAGGAGTTGCAACAGTTACGTTTGCAAGGTTACGTGCTGAAAGTTCAGCGAATTTGTTTCCTTCTTCAACGATAACAAGTACTTTAGAATCGATGCTAAGAGCTGAAAGAACGTTTGCGAATTCAGCAGTTTTTGGAGCTGCAAATGAAAGAGCTTCAACTGCTACAAATTTATCTTCTGCAACTTTAGCTGAGTAAACAGATTTCAATGCAAGGCGACGAACTTTTTGTGGAAGTTTGTATCCGTAAGAACGTGGAGTTGGTCCGAAGACAACACCACCACCACGCCATTGTGGTGAGCGGATAGAACCTTGACGAGCACGTCCAGTTCCTTTTTGACGCCATGGTTTACGTCCACCACCTGATACTGCTGAACGGTTTTTAACCGCGTGAGTACCTTGGCGAAGGCTAGCACGTTGGCTGATTACGACATCAAATACTACTGATTCGTTTGGTTCGATACCGAAGATAGCGTCGTTAAGTTCAACTGTGCTAACTTCTTTACCAGTTTGGTCAAATAGTTTTACGTTTGCCATTTTTAACTGATTTCTCCTTTCTTATTATTTAGCAGCTTTAACTGCTGATTTGATAGTGATAAGAGATTTCTTAGCACCTGGTACGTTACCTTTGATAAGGATAACGTTTTTCTCTGGGATAACTTGTACAACTTCAAGATTTTGAATTGTCACACGGTTGCCACCCATACGTCCTGCCAAGTGTTTGTTTTTGAAAACACGGTTAGGCGCAACAGGTCCCATTGAACCTGGACGACGGTGATAACGAGAACCGTGAGCCATAGGTCCGCGTGATTGACCGTGGCGTTTGATAACACCTTGGAAACCTTTACCTTTTGAAGTACCAGTTACGTCAACAACATCTCCAGCTTCGAATGTGTCAACAGTGATTTCTGATCCAACTTCCAAGCCTTCAATGTTTTTGAATTCACGAATGAAGCGCTTAGGAGCTGTGTTAGCTTTCGCTACGTGGCCTTTGGCAGGTTTGTTGCTCAATACTTCGCGTTTGTCGTCAAAACCAACTTGAACTGCTTCGTAACCGTCTGTTTCAACAGTTTTAACTTGAAGCACAACGTTTGGAGTAGCTTCGATGACAGTAACAGGGATAAATTCACCTGCTTCAGTGAAGATTTGAGTCATTCCCACTTTTTTCCCTAAGATTCCTTTTGTCATGAGAAAATATTTCCTTTACTTTATTGTTTTTTCAAAAAGTTTTTTATGAGCGTTTTTTATGCTCAAAAAAGTTTTTAACGAGCGTTTTTTATGCTCATTGAATCAAACTTTAAATTAAAGTTTGATTTCTACGTTCACACCACTTGGAAGATCAAGTTTCATCAAAGCGTCAACTGTTTTTTGAGTTGGGTTGATGATGTCGATAAGACGTTTATGTGTACGCATTTCAAATTGTTCGCGAGAATCTTTATATTTGTGAGTCGCACGAATAATTGTGTAGAGACTACGTTCAGTTGGAAGTGGAACTGGTCCAGCAACTGTCGCACCTGTGCGAGTTGCAGTTTCTACGATTTTTTCAGCCGCTGTATCAAGCGTACGGTGTTCGTAAGCTTTCAAACGGATACGAATTTTTTTGTTTGCCATTTTTTCTCCTCTTTCGTCTATTTAAGATAATAGGCTAGCTCCTCAAGAAAACCAACACGGATTGCGTGGCAGTGCAACCAGGCGTGTCGCAACCTCTTGTATCATAGCTAAGCGCTGTATTTACAGCACCATAATATAATAACAAAAGAACCCACTCATTGCAAGGGATTTTTTAAGTTTTTTTCTTTTTTCTTTATTTTCTTTTTGACTAAACAAAAAAATCCACCTTCGATGGATTTTTTATCAACTTTCTTTAGTGTAGTCGTACCCCATGTGTTCATAGGCTTTAACCGTTGCAACACGTCCTGTTCGTGTTCGCATAATAAATCCTTTTTGAATTAGATAGGGTTCATACATATCTTCTACCGTTTCTCGCTCTTCAGCAATATTAACTGACAAGGTCCCTAGACCAACCGGTCCACCACCATACATCTCAATCATGGTTCGGAGAATTTTTTGGTCGACATAATCTAGTCCTTCATGGTCCACATCCAACATAGTCAACGCCTTGTCTGCAATCTTATCATCAATGATGCCATCACCCATAATTTGTGCATAGTCTCTCACACGCTTAAGTAGGCGGTTAGCAATACGTGGCGTTCCACGACTACGACGTGCTAACTCTAGGGCAGCCTCAGGTGTTATAGTCATATCAAAGATTTCTGAAGTGCGTTCTATAATTTCCTTCAAATCTGGTAACTCATAATATTCCATATGACCATTAATCCCAAAACGAGCCCTCAATGGATTTGACAACATACCTGCTCGTGTGGTTGCACCCACTAAAGTGAACGGTGGTAACTCTAGGTGAACACTACGACTTGTTTCACCTGCACCAATCATGATATCGATGTAGTAATCTTCCATAGCACTATAAAGTACTTCTTCCACTGCCATAGGCATTCGATGAATCTCATCAATAAATAAGATATCACCCGGCTCCAAGTCATTTAGTATGGCAACCAGATCTCCAGCCTTCTCAATTGCTGGCCCAGACGTCTGCTTTAAATTGACGCCCATCTCATTAGCTATCACAAAAGCCATGGTCGTTTTCCCTAAACCTGGAGGACCAAACAAAAGAGTATGATCCAATGCTTCATCACGAAGTTTAGCTGCCTCTATAAAAATCTTTAATTGGTCCTTAACCTTATCTTGACCAATATATTCCTTAAAGTACTGAGGACGAAGGGTACGCTCAACATACTCTTCATCTCCTAGTAAATCATTATCTAATATTCTTGCCATAGGCTTATTTTAGCACAAAACAAAAAATGCAGTCAAAATTTGTCCATAAAAAAGAAGACAAGACTTGCCTTCTCTTTTGATTATTTCTTACCACCCTTAACTGGTGCCTTATCAGCTTTCTCTATAGCTTCTTTAATTGTCTTAGTATAGAGTTTAGCACCACGGTTAATAGAGTCGCTATCAGATCCAAAGTGAACCCCATCTGTACCATTCCAGATAGAAATATTTTCTTTAGCCACTTGATACCAGTCAGCAACCGTCACAAAGTCGTATTTCTTAGCCATCTCTAACTCATACTTACGTAACTGAATCAAAGATTGGGCCTCATTACCAGATTTACTACCATTATATGGTGTCACAAAGATAATATGGTGACCCTTAGGTAAATTCTTGATGATTTTATTAATAACGCCTTTATAGTCGTCAATCTCATTAACACCACCAGCAATGACAACATCCTTAGCAAGAGCATTACTATCCGCGTAATCTTTAAGCAAATCATTGATTGTTGATAGGTTACGACTGACAACTGCATCTATAGCGACATTATCAATACTTGATTCCAGCTGATCTTTTGATCTAAGAGCTACGGAGTCCCCTAAAACTGTCACTCCCTTATTCACACCAAATGAAGTAGCCTGACTGTTTTCCGCATTGGTACGCGTTAATTTCATCTTAGTCTGAGCTTGCGACAAACCATTAGCTTCTAAATCTTTCTCGAAGTTTCCTACAGCTGGCGCAAAGAGAGAAATAAGCACTGTAATTAAAGTAAGACCACTAAAAACATAAAGCACAATATGTCGGTACGGCGTCAAGTCTAAATCTATTCCAAAGAGACTGGCCTTTCTTCCTGCAATAAATGGCTCTATTATATAGTAGGAAAGTGTTGCGAAAACAATTGACAGAATCGTTGTCAGAATGACTGCAATAATATTATTGGTCAATTGACTAAAGATAATATATAGTGGCCAGTGAAAAAGATAGACACTATAGCTAATCTCTGCCAAATAACTAATAAGAGCAGGCTCTGATTTTCCAGGCAATTTCTCATGGAGGACACGGGCAGAGTAAATCATAACAGCCGTGAACAAACTAGCTAAAACAAAACCAAATAGATAGGTAATGCGTTCCTCAAAATGGAGAACTAGGCCCAACAATACGAGCAAGGCAAAACTTCCTACCATATAAAGGACCGTCTTTTTCAGAGTCCAAAGGCGTATATTTTTCTTGAACCTAGCGGTCGTTTCATACACACCTGAAAGTGTCGCAAAGAGCGAACCTAGGAAAAACGGATAGGCATGCGTAATTGACGAGAAATATAAGCGAGAAAAACTATCAACAAAGAAAGCACTAATAAACATTGATAGGAAACTCACCATAAAGCAGGCAAGAGATACCATAAAGACTAGGCTTCTAAATTTATTTTGATGTTTAACACGCTTAGCTAGGAACCAAAGCAAGGCACCCCAAAGAATATAATAGTGAACCTCAATAGCCAGACTCCATGTATGGAGGTAAATATGCTGGTTAAATTGGTTCTCATAATTTCCCCCGGTCAAAATCTCATAATAGTTAGTTACAAAACCGATAACAGAGGTGATTTGACGTCCAATACCTGCAATAAAATCATTTCGAACCAAGAGCGCCAAAGGGGTACAGATAAGAACCATCAACACAAGTGGTGGTACTATCCGGTAAAAGCGTCGTCGCATAAAACCAAGGTAATCAATGCGATGCGTCCTAGATACCTCATCAATCAAAAGTGCTGTAATCAAATACCCTGAGAAGGTAAAGAAGACATCAACACCGATGAAGCCCCCAGGAAGAATACTTGGGAAGAAATGATAGATCAGAACCAAAAGAAGTCCTGTCACACGAATATAAGAAAACCAGTTAATTCTCATCCTTTAAAAATCCCCTGTTTAAATTTTCCTTTGTAGGTAACCTTATTTTCAGTAGTCAATTTTCCTTGACCATCGGCTTGACCAGACTTGAACTCTCCTTGATAAATCCAACCCTCATGAGATTTGAAGGTTCCTTGACCATTAAAGGAACCATTCTTAAATTCTCCCGTATAGGTATCACCATTATCATAGGTCAAAGTTCCTTGACCATTCAAACGATGGTTCTGCATCTGACCTTTATAGGCAATCTTAGTCCCATCAATCTTGATAGAATGTTGCGTTTTTATAGTCACCAAAAACAAGGACAGGGCGCATAAAATAATAACCCCTACTGTAATACGCTCAAATTGATTTCGGTCAATATCAATATTTTTAAAATCAAAATCCTTTAGTTGTTTAAAATTCATTGTCTATCCTTAATCCACTGTAACCAGTCTCGACAACCTGCAGTTACTAATTTATATGTTTCTTCAAAGTCACCTGTATACCATGGGTCCGGAACTCCACCAGGTCTGAAAAGCTTGATTTTATCGTCATAACGCCCTGCAGATATCTGTAGAAGATCCTCAACATTTGACTCATCCATTCCCACAACTAAATCAAAGAACTCAAAATCGGCCTGACTAATCTGTTGTGAGCCCTTGGAAGAGTCAAAAGAAATAGCATATTTCCTTAAAATCTTTTGGGTTCCTTGATGAACTGAATTTCCATGCTCCCATGAAGATGTCGCGCGACTTTCGATATGCAAAGACTTTTCTTGGTCCAGCTCTTTCATCACAAATTCTGCCATTGGGCTACGACAAATATTCCCCAGACAAACAAATACAATCTTATTCATTATTCACCTCTTGCCCAAAACTATTAAGAGATATGCTCACTTATTTTCTTCGTCAAAATTATGAACACACTTTTAAATCATGAAAGTAGGTTCTCATTAACTTTCATTTAATCAATCCATATTATACCGAAAAACTAATCAAATAGAAAGGTTTCTTTCCTAATCATATCGAAAAATTAGCAACCTTTTTTAACAGTTGCAATATTCATATTAATCTATATGTTTAAGGCGTGAGAAAAGAGAACCTAGTTTCCTAGATTCTCCTTTTGTTAGCTTTAGATATTTGACCAAACACTTTCAAGGATGTTTGTTTGTTCACGTCCTGGTCCTACAGAGAAAGTAGAGATACGTACACCTACCAATTCACCAACACGACGAACATAATTACGAGCATTTTCAGGAAGCTCATCTAAACTACGGCAACCTGTGATGTCTTCTTCCCAACCTGGCAATTCTTCATAGATTGGTTTACAACGTTTCAGTTGCTCAAGACTAGCTGGGTAGTAATCAATACGCTCACCATCAAGGTCATAAGCTACACAAATTTTTACAGTGTCAAGACCTGAGAGAACATCGATACAGTTCAAGCTGAGGTTTGTGATACCTGATACACGACGACTATGGCGCATCACCACTGAGTCAAACCATCCTACACGACGTGGACGTCCAGTTGTTGTTCCATATTCATGACCAACTTCACGGATGCGTTCACCCACTTCATCAAATAACTCAGTTGGGAAAGGACCATCACCAACACGACTCGTATAGGCCTTACATACACCAACTACCTTATTAATTTTAGATGGACCAACACCAGAACCGATTGTAACACCACCCGCAACTGGGTTTGATGACGTTACAAATGGGTAAGTACCTTGGTCAATATCAAGCATAACCCCTTGAGCTCCTTCAAAGAGGACACGTTTACCTGCATCAAGAGCGTCATTCAAGATAACGGATGTATCTGTGACATATTGCTTAATTTGTTGTCCGTAAGCGTAGTATTCTTCAAAAATCTCATTGAATGATAATTCTTCAGCTTCATACATCTTACTGAAAAGACGGTTTTTCTCAGCTAAGTTCGTTTTCAAACGATCAGCAAAGATTTCTTTGTCCAAAAGGTCTGCAATACGGATACCTACACGCGCAGCCTTATCCATATAGGCAGGACCAATACCTTTGTTAGTTGTACCAATCTTATTGTCACCTTTGGCGGCTTCTTGCAGTTGATCAAGTTTAATATGGTACGGCAAAATAACGTGTGCGCGGTCAGAAATACGAAGGCTCTCTGTTGACACACCTTCTGCATGAAGATATTCCAACTCTTTGACAAGTGATTTAGGATTGACCACTACACCGTTCCCGATAACAGAGATTTTCTCTGGGAAGAAAATACCTGATGGAATCAAGTGCAATTTAAATTTCTTACCATCGATAACAATCGTGTGACCTGCATTGTCTCCACCTTGATAACGTGCGATCACTTCGGCGTCTTGACTTAGGAAATCTGTAATTTTTCCTTTACCTTCATCACCCCACTGGGTACCCACAACAACTACTGATGTCATATTATTTTGATAACGGACAGCTCCACCTTTACGAGGCTGTCCCCACCTTTCTTGAAAAACTTCACGGTGGGAATTTCACCCACAAGTTTTGCGTTACAGTTTATTATAGCAGAAAAAAGTCTATTTGTTCAACGTTGAAAGCGCTTCTTACAAAATATTCTGACAGTTATAGCTAAGATTGCAACTAGTTATTTACTATATCTTTTTAACCTTGCTTCTTATGTATAACTATCAGCTATTTAACCTGCTTCATATAATCATTTAACTGCCTTTGATTCTTTAAAATAATTGTCTTGTCAGAATAATTTTTAACAACTGCATTATATCGCTCTACATATTTTTTAGAACGTCCGTCTAATAAAATCCATTTCACAAATGCAAAATCAAATTTTTCATTACAGCCTTCTGCCATGCTAGGACGTGTCTTTCCCCTATATGTTAAATAACGCCTAAATGCCCGATAGAGGCAATTAACTCTGTTAAAGTTGAAATAGACAATACAGTCAGCTTCTCTCATACGTTCTTCATAAAGACAGGCCGAGTAATTCCCTTCAATAATCCAATCACTTTGTAGCATAAATGTTGATATATCGCCAGTCATTTCATCAACTGTTCGCTCTTGCCAATTTGATGTGAAATGAATTTTATCTAAATGAAGTACCTCACAATCGTAGTGTTGACCTAAAAAATTTGCCAAAGTCGACTTTCCAGAACCACTATAGCCAATGATTGCAATTTTCAACTCATGTCTCCTTTTTCAATTCTGTTTCTCGACTATTATCATAACACAAAGCATATATTTAGAAGAAATTATCATTGGGAACAACTCTCGTTTAGACAAATAAACACGTAAATTTCTGTTTAAAGTGAGTTCTTTCTTAGAAAAATAAAAAAGAGACTTATAAGCAAGTCTCTTTCCGATATTAAGATGCCCCCTACATGGATTTGGAAAGGATTTTCATATTGAGAGTAATTAAAAATATTGAAATATAAGTGATTTTAGGGAAGTACTTTTAGGTATTTCCAATGTCATGATTTAAAAATGGGGCAAAAGTGGGGCAAAAACGAATGACTCTCATTTGGTTTGAAAACCTATAATATCTAATGATTATGCTATACTAGAAATATAGTGTTGTTATCAATAAATATCAGTGCGAGACTAATCGGAGGATAAAATGGAAAAACAAATTAATGAAAAAATTATCGAAATGGATAGGGAATATCCCTTTTTATTTTGCTTTAAATCAGATTTTTGGATGGAATAGTAGATGATAAGACAAAATATCTTTGAAGATACAAAAAGACAAACGCCAAAAATGACGTTTGCCTACGTTCTGAGGTAGCCTTTAGGCTCCCTTTTTTCTTAGAAAATACCGATGAGTAATTGCATGCCAAGACTAGTCAGGATGATAGCGATCCAGCAAAGGGCTCCAAGAAGAATGGATTTTCCACTGGATTTGATCATAGCAACGAGGTTAGTTTTGAGACCAATAGCACTCATAGCCATGATGATGAGGAATTTGGAGAGCTGTTTGAGAGGTGAAAAGAAGCTATTGCTAACACCAAAAGAAGTAAGGACGGTGGTTAGCAGAGAAGCTAGGATGAAGTAGAGAATGAAAACGGGGAAGATTTTTTTAAGCTTTACTCCTTGGTTGTTGTCTTGTTGACGGCTTTGCCAATAGGAGAGGAAGAGAGTAATAGGGATAATAGCTAAGGTACGAGTCAGTTTGACAATGGTTGCAGATTCTAGAGTATTGGTATGATACAGACTATCCCAGGCGCTAGCTGTGGCTGTTACAGAGGAAGTATCGTTGACCGCAGTACCCGCAAAGAGAGCAAAACCTTCGTTGGAGAGATGGAGCCAAGAACCTAGAGTTGGAAAGATAAGAGCTGCCAAGACATTGAAGAAAAAGATAACAGAAATGGCTTGGGCTACTTCTTTTTCCTTGGCGTGAATAACAGGAGCAGTCGCTGCAATGGCAGAACCGCCACAGATAGAAGAGCCTACCCCAATCAAGGTAGCTAGCTTTGTATCCATGTTAAAAAATCGTTGGAAAAAGAAAGCAATAATTAAAGCGATAGAAATAGTCGAAAGGATGACAGGAAGGGAAGATTTTCCAACTGCGAAAACTTGAGAGATATTGAGTCCAAAACCAAGTAAGATAACAGCATACTGAAGCAATTTTTTGGAGCTATAAGTCAAACCAGCATCCAGTTGTTTATAGGGAGTGAGAAAGGGGTAGAGAATCATTCCGATAAAAATGGCGAAAACAGGTGCTCCCACAACAGGCAGAAAGCCTCCTAAAACCCAAGAGATGATAGAAATGATCAGACAGACTAACAGTCCTGCCCAATTTTTTGATAGAAATGACATAAAAACCTCCGAAAATAAATACTCCTTATTATAATCTTATCTGTCAGAAAAGTAAAATAAACAGTAGGAATAAGGTTGTAAATTAACGGAATTTTGCGGTCAGAGAGCTTTTGTAGTTTAATAGATATATGTTCTTTGATCAATAAGGATGCAAATGTGGCATATGTTATTGAAAAAAATGAATTTGATGAGCCTGGATATGTGAAGTAATTATGTGAGATAAGAAAATAAATAAGAGAGTTGAAAATGTACTGCACCCCAAAAGTTAGACAGAAAAAATCTAACTTTTGGGATCAGTACAAACAGTGCTTTTTTTGTTGAAATCGCAAAGAATCTAAGCTTTCTTTTTGCAGATAACATTCGCTCTTTTATTTTCGGTATGATTGAGTCGATGCCCCGTTCTCGACCGGTTATTATTGCAACTTATCGAATGCTAGAGCACTATGCCATCACTTTTTGGAAGAATACTTGGAGCAATTCTACGCAGAATGGAATGCGAAAAAGTGATAATTAAAGAGACAAAAAAGCTGAGAATATGATTTCCCAGCTTTTTTGAATGCGATAGAAATAGCAACTAGACTATTTACGAAAGGCCTCAATAATGTAGGTGAAGCCAGTAACTAAAAATGAAAAGGCAATGACATAAACGACAAAGACACCTGTAGCCACTGGATTGAACAGAATCACTAGACCTAGTAAAAATACAAGCAAGGCTACCCACGTGATATTGCTACCAATAATAGGGAAAATCAATCCTAGACGATTGCCTTTAAAGAAAGCAATAATGGCTTCTACAATTAACCAAATTCCTACAATGGTCGGAATGACGACCGGCAGGGTCACAAAGCCATAAGCAACGAGGTAAAGAGCTAAGAGAAGACTAACAAACCCTTGGAAAAGATAAACAGGTGAGCGAAGCTCTTTTGGTGCAGAGAAATAGCCTAAAATAGCTGCTATAGAAGAAACCAGTAAACCAAATGAAATCCACCAGCTGTAAGCAACAAGATTAGCTACTGGGTTTGTAAATAGGAAAAGTCCTAAAAGGACAAAAACAACTCCTGCAAGGAATAGCAGTAAACGATTAGAAAATTTCATTTCAATACCCCCTATATAGTATAGTCTGATAATTAAACTATTATACTTATTTTTATAGAAAATGTCAATAAAATAAATAAACAATTTGGAAGTTTCAGTCTGACTTACAAAAAGAAAAGGAGTTTCCACTCCTTTTCACAGATTAAAGACAAAGTCCTTATAAAAGTGTCTTCTAAAGATTTTAACTTCAATCTGAAGCGAGGTTATCCTCGCTTTTTCTATTTATCAAACAATTCCTTATTTTCAATTAAGAGTTCTAGTGGAGATTTATCCCTTGCTTCAATAAAACCAGGTTCATATTGGTTATGAAGTGTTCTTTTCTGAGAAGTTGGATCAATATACAACTCATCTCCATCTTCTGTGTATAGTTGGTTGCCTCTTGTTAAGTAAAGTAAATCCTCTAAGTACTGTCCATCAGTTTCTAGAAAATCTTCGATGTATTTGACAGCTTTTAAAATCTCACTTACTTTATCAGAGTATTCATTAGATTCAAGAACACTCTTTTCTAACTCAATCTCTTTACTAGTTCCAAATAGTTGGGTTGGAGTTGCATTAAAATATTCTGCTATCTTATCCAAATTTGCAAAGGTAGGATAGCTTTTTTGTTTTTCGTAATCAGAGATGGACTGTTTACCAATTCCTAAATCTTCAGCTAGTTGAGTTTGACTTACTCCTTTTTCTATGCGTAGGCGTGCCAAATTGGGTCCAAAATTTTGAATAATAAAGGTCATGGAAAACTCCTATTCTTTTATTTTTAACTTATTTTATCACCTATAAACTTACAAATCAAGTTTTTAGTTGACTATTTAAAATATTTTTTATAAAATATATTTATAACTTATAAATAAGTTATAAATAATACAAAAAAATAGCTCGTAAGTTTAGGATTGGTGAGTGGGGAAGAAGTTGAGGACAAGACGATGACTTATGACTATTCGAAGCCTTAGAGCTAGAAATTGTGTGGACAAGGACAAGGGCGAGCCTGACGGGAAGTCAGGCGAAGTCCCGAAGACTGCCGTCCAGACAATTTCTAGCCAAGCAAAAGCTGGCTATTCTAACAGCCAGCAAAAAGGGACACTTAGGGCAACGCCCAAAGAACGACGGAACGAGCAATCGTTGATTTGACGGTGTTTCTGAAACCTAAAAAATCTAAAAGAAGGGGGGACAATTTTGTTGGTTTCTATACAAGATTTAAGAAGTATTCAAGAACGATGTGATGTAGGAGAATTAGTACAGCGGTTAGATGTCAGTATTGATAGATTAACGGTTATCTGGGATACAGACATTGGTTCCCTAAGACAAATTTTTAAAAATCTGAAACAGGCAATAAGTACAAGAGTTGATTCATTTGAAATACATGATAACGTACGAGATGATGTCTTTACTTTAGCTAAAGTTTTTAATGAGTATGATTCGATCAATATTATATTTTTTCAATTATCCACTTATGGAGGTGAACAATTGATTCGAATTGATTTCAATCCTAATACTTTAAAAGAATTTGATGGAAGGAAAGTATGGAGGCAATTAATGTACTTTGCTAGATTGAATTCATTGACAGTACGTTTGTCACGTTTTGATTTGGCATTTGACATTTTCAACAATCCTGAAATCGTTAATTTGCAACATATTAAAGGTGGTGTTACCCATAAGGCCTTCTATGGTAGAGGGGGCGAATTAGAGACGAAATATTGGGGTTCTAGCGGTAGTAATGTACAAGTTAGGTTATATGATAAGAATAAAGAAATCATTGTTCACAAGCGCGAAGAGAAGCTAGATTTGGATGTAAATCCGTTTTGGTGGAGATTAGAGTTCCAACTCAGAACCAAAGCGATTGGTGAGGAGATGGTCCAAGATGTTATGAATCGACTTGATAATTTCGGATTTTATAAGCTAGAACATATTCGAGTGGAGCAAAGAGCATTTACAATTATCTTTCTCAACAATCCTGAACTGTTATCATTGGCTTTTCCAAATTTAAAATCAGACAGCATCAAAAAGAAAAAAACAAGAGTCCGCAAACTATTGAGAGAAGAAACGAATCAATTTGCGGAAGAACTAAAAGAAGTATTAATACAGAATCTCCCTAAATTAAATGCAGAATTACAACTACTTGTAGGCGAGTTTCTGAATTTAGAAAATAAATAAGGAGGATAACTATGGACAATAATTTAATTAGTAACAAAGAATTAATTGAAATGGGCTATCGCCCTCATACAGCAAATGATATCATTCATCAGGCAAGAGAATTACTTGTCTCACGAGGCTATACATTTTATAATCGCAAACGTTTGATGGTTGTTCCAAAAAGTGTTGTAAATGAGATTCTAGGAACTGAGGTGGCGTAATATGGCAAGTGTTCGTTATCGAAAGCGAGGAGATAGTAATTTATGGACCTATGAAATTCGTAGCGAAGGGAAAACAGTTGTTCATAATAGCGGTTTTAAAACAAAAAAACTTGCAGAGTCAGAAGCTGAACCGATTCTGCAAGAACTTCGTTTAGGAAAAAGAATTTCTAGAGATATTTCTCTTGTAGATCTGTATCAAGAATGGCTTGAACTAAAAATTCTACCGAGTAGTAGGTCGGAAGAGACAAAGAAAAAATATCTTCTCCGTAAAAACACAATTGAAAGATTATTTGGAAATAAAAAAGTCACTCAAATTCGTGCGAGTGAATACCAAAGAATTATGAATAAGTATGGACAAACAGTTGGTAGAAATTTTCTTGGTAGATTGAATACTGGGATTCATCAGAGCATCCAAATGGCAATTGCAGACAAAGTTCTAATAGATGATTTTACACAACATGTCGAGTTATTTTCATCCAAAGAACAACAGATGACAGAAGAGAAATATTTACATACAGAAAAGGACTATCTTGATTTACTTTTAGCAGTAAAGAGAAAATTTGATTACCAACGTTCAATTGTTCCTTATATCGTCTATTTTCTATTAAAAACAGGCATGAGGTTTGGAGAGTTAATAGCGTTAACTTGGAATGAAGTTGATTTTGACAGAGGACTGCTAAAAACATATAGGAGGTTTAATACCCTTTCTCATAAATTTGTCCCTCCAAAAAATAAAACGTCTATTCGGATGGTACCGATAGACGAAGAATGTATTAAGATATTACAAATCCTAAAAATTGAACAAGAGAAAGCTAATAAAGAGCTAGGAATCAAGAATAGGTATAAAATGATTTTTCAGCATTATGGCTATATTCACTTGGTACCAGACATTGCAAGTGTCAATAAAGCTTTGAGTGTTCTTTTAAATGAATTAGATATTTATCCAATTATCACGACAAAAGGAGCACGTCATACCTATGGAAGCTACCTCTGGCACAAAGGTTTTGACCTTGGAGTTATTGCAAAAATTCTAGGGCATAGAGATATTTCAATGTTAGTAGAAGTATATGGACACACTTTAGAGGAAAAAATTTTTGACGAATTTAATCAAATCAGAGATGTTTGGAAAGATTGCTCATAAAAAAATGTGGGGCAAATGATGGGGCAAATCAGTTATAGACAAGCAAAAAAGCCTTGTAAATTAAGGCTTTTTCCTGTTGATTTAGATGCCCCCTACAGGGCTCGAACCTGTGACCCATGGATTAAGAGTCCACTGCTCTACCAACTGAGCTAAGGAGGCTGGATGCTGTATTGGTACCGATGATCCACGGTTTGTATTGAACCCGCGACGTAAAAAAGCAGGTGGGCGACTCGCTACTAACTTCAGTTGCTTCTGGGTGAGCCAGCCTGCACACTGTTAATAGACCTCTGTCTCCCGATAATACAAAAATTAGTCGGTCAACACTTATATGTGGATTCGTATACCACAGCAATTTCTATGTTTTTATAATACCACTTTTGAAAATTATTGCAAGAGGAAAAATCAATTTTTTTGCAATCGTTTTCGTTGATTCCTCTCGCATTATCTAGATAACTTATCGATTCGGTCTTTATTAGCTCCAAGAGCTCTTTCATATTTCCCGGTTTCATTGGGGCGGAAATAATTCACACCTCTTAATTTATCCGGAAGGTATTGTTGCTTGACCCACTTTTCGGGATAAGCATGGGGATACTTGTAATCTTGTGCATTGCCTAGTTCCTTGCTTCCAGCATAGTGTCCATCTCTCAAATGACGAGGAATCGGTAAATTTCCTGATTTTCTAAGGTCTGCCAAGGCAGCATCCATAGCCATATAAGCAGAATTCGACTTAGGAGATAAAGCTAAGTCAACAACTACATTGGCTATCAAAATACGCGCCTCTGGGAAACCTACTTTCTGTGCAGCTTCCAAAGCTGTAACCGTGTGAACTTGCGCATCAGGATTAGCTAAACCAATATCCTCGTATGCAATCACAGTCAAGCGTCGCGCTAGACTAGGGAGATCTCCTGCTTCAACCAAACGCGCTGCATAATGAAGACTGGCATTAACATCAGAGCCTCGAATAGATTTTTGCAAAGCAGAGAGCACATCATAGTGTCCATCACCGTCTTTATCCATGGTGATGTAGCTACGTTGTAAACTATTTTCCACTGTATTTAAAGTAATATGGCGAAGCCCATCTTCTGAAGCTGGCGTCGACATGACAGCTAGATCTAACGAATTATAAGCCGAACGTAAATCACCATTAGTAGCCGTAGCAATAAAATCTAGAGCATCATCATCTAACTGGACATCAAAGTCAAAACCATGCTCCTTATCCTCTAAAACACCTAGGATAGCTTCCTTAATATCCTCGTTAGAGAGTGGTTCCAACTCAAATATTTGTACACGACTACGGATGGCTGGTGTTACAGAAAAAAACGGATTCTCCGTTGTAGCCCCAATCATGATAATATTACCATTCTCTAAGAGTGGTAATAAAAAGTCTTGTTTAGCTTTATCTAAACGATGAATCTCATCTAGGAGCAGAACTAAGCCACCTGAAAATTTAGCCTCTTCCGCAATTTCCTGCAGGCGTTTCTTGCTATCAACTGTAGCATTAAAGGTTCTAAAAGCAAATTTTGTTGTTCCTGCAATAGCACTAGCTATTGAGGTCTTCCCGATTCCTGGTGGACCGTAGAGAATCATTGACGATAGCATATTAGCTTCTACCATACGGCGAATAATTTTACCTTCACCAACCAGATGCTTCTGACCAATCACCTCTGAAATTGTACGTGGACGCATGCGTAGAGCAAGATTATCTGGCATCTTCTCTCCTTTTTTAAACTGATTTTTTCTTATTATAATAAGCATATACTATTTTGTTACAAAAAGAAATTATAAATAGTTCTTGTCAAACCTAAATTCTTATGATAGAATGTTTTGGTATGTGGTGCTAGCACATCCGTAATAAATTCTACCTAGGAGGAAAACACGAAATGGCTAAAGTATGTTACTTTACAGGACGTAAAACTGTTTCTGGAAACAACCGTTCACACGCTATGAACAAAACTAAACGTGCCGTTAAACCTAACCTTCAAAAAGTTACTATCCTTGTTGATGGTAAACCTAAAAAAGTTTGGGCTTCAGCTCGTGCGCTTAAATCTGGTAAAGTTGAACGCGTTTAATCTTATTGGATATTAAGAGAGATGACTTTAGTCGTCTCTTTTTTTATTTATCATCTTTCCCTTTTGGGTATACTTATGTTATAATAAAGAACTAACAGATAATTCTTATAGAAAGAAGGTGTCAGTATGGGATTTACAGATGAAACTGTTCGTTTCAACCTAGACGACGGTAGCAAAGATGAAATCAGTAATACTTTGACAAATGTCTACCGTTCGTTGGCTGAGAAAGGTTATAATCCTATCAACCAAATCGTCGGTTATGTTCTGAGCGGTGACCCTGCTTATGTTCCGCGTTATAATGACGCCCGTAACCAGATTCGTAAATACGAACGTGATGAAATCGTTGAAGAACTCGTTCGCTATTATCTTAAAGGAAATGGAATTGACCTCTAATGCGAGTAATGGGACTTGATGTTGGCTCAAAAACAGTAGGAGTTGCGATTAGTGACCCCCTCGGTTTTACAGCCCAAGGCGTTGAAATTATCAAAATTGACGAGGAGGCTGAAGAGTTTGGTTTCGACCGACTAGGCGAGCTCGTTAAAGAATATAAGGTAGAAAAATTTGTTGTTGGTCTTCCTAAAAACATGAATAACACTGAAGGACCACGTGTTGAGGCAAGCAAAGCCTATGGTGACAAAATCAAGGAAATCTTTGGAATTCCTGTAGATTACCAAGACGAGCGCTTGACAACTGTTCAAGCCGAGCGTATGTTAGTTGAACAAGCAGATGTCAGCCGTGGAAAACGTAAAAAAGTTATTGATAAATTAGCTGCCCAACTTATTCTACAAAACTACCTCGATCGAATGTTTTAAGAAAGTGTAATAGAGACCTAATAGTCAAGTGACAATCTAGTAAACTGACAAGCAAATATACTAGATTTTCCTCACTATTCAGCGCTCTCTTCAAAAAGGAGAACAATATGTCACACAATCACGACCACAACCATGATCATGAAGTCATCACTTTAGTAGACGAACAAGGAAATGAAACACTTTTTGAAATCTTGTTGACTATTGATGGACGCGAAGAATTTGGTAAAAACTATGTTCTTTTAGTACCAGCTGGTGCTGAAGAAGATGCTAATGGAGAAATCGAAATACAAGCATACTCATTCACTGAAAATGAAGACGGTACTGAAGGCGACCTTCAACCAATCCCTGAAGATTCAGATGCTGAATGGGATATGATCGAAGAAGTTTTCAATAGCTTTATCGACGAAAACTAAAAATATTCAATGCCATAGGCAAAGAAATGGCTTGTTAAAAAGGCTCTTTGTCAACTGTAGTGGGTGACGAAAAGCTAACATCTAGAGAGAACCTGATAGGTTTTCTCTTTTTGTATGTTCAGAGTGATGAAAACACGCTTCCTAAAGTTAATAAAGTTTCTAAAACCGAAGCCCAGACGTTTGATGTCTTTGATAAGCTTATTGGTCCCCTCCAATTTTGCATTTGAGTAATGTGTTTCTAGTGCGTTTTTGATGTATGGTTTGTGTCTAAGGAAGGTCCTAAAGACAGTTTTGAAGTAATGATTGACCTTGCTTATATTCTCCTCTATGAGCTCAAAAAACTCATCTACCCTCTTCTCTTGAAAGTGAAACAGCAACAGCTGATAGAGGTTATAATAATTAGCGAGTTCTTCTGAAAAGTCTAGTGTCTTCCTAACGACTTCATGTGGACTTAAGGTTTGACCAAAGGTCTTCGAGTGAAATGATTTACAAGATAACTTACGGCTGTCCTTTTGGAAGAGTCGCCAGTGATTTTTCAAGGTTCGGTAGGGGAGTGATTTCTTATCAAACTGGTTCATAATGGCAATTCTTGTCTTTAAAAAGGCACGTCCAAGGTGCTGGATGATGTGGAAACGATCAATAATGATTTCGGCATTTGGAAAAAGTCTTCGAGCTAGTAGCATATAGGCTCCTGACATGTCCATCGTGATAAACCGTACCTTTTGTCGTACTTTCAATGGATACTTCAAAAAGTAGTTTCGAATAGTGGTTTGACGGCGATTATCAAGGATGGTTATGAGTTTGTTGGTCTCATAGTTTTGAGCCACAAAAGCGAGTTCACCTTTCTTGAACCCAAACTCATCCCAGGACATAACAGCTGGGAGTTTGTCATAATGTTCCTTGAAAGTAAACTGGTCAAGTTTACGATAGACAGTGGACGTCGATACACGAAGTCTTCTGGCAATATCCGTTAGTGATACCTTCTCAGTTAGAAGTTGTGCAACCTTTTGTTGGACAAGGTTGGAGATTTGGTGGTTTTTCTCAACGATTGAGGTTTCAGCCACCGTTACTCTCTTACACACTTTACACTGGAAGCGACGTTTCTTCAGACGTAGTAGTGTTGGAGTTCCAGCTTGTTCGAGAAGAGGGATTTTAGAAGATTTTTGAAAGTCATATTTGATCATTATTCCTTGACAATGAGGGCATGGTGGTGCAGAATAATCAAGTTTTGCATGAATCTCGATATGAGTATCTTTTTCAAAAACAAGAGAAATAATGATGTTAGGGTCTTTAATTCCGATTAATTCTGTGGTATTCTTAATAAGTCTCATGAGTTCTTCCTAATGATGGTTTGGTCGCTTTTCATTATAGTTCTTATGGGACTTTTTGTGTACATTGAAAAAGCTCCATAATCTCTACAGTGGTTTTACCCACTACAGAAATTATAGAGCCGTTAAAAAGAGATTGGGATATTGTATCTCAGTCTCTTTTTTAGATATTTTTTATTAAATGTAAGAAATTAGAGGAAAATTGACTAAATGGTATTATCTGATATACTTTAAATAAGACAATTAGGAGGCAAGACCCTTCTATTTATAACTTTCCAAATGTCAACAAAGGAGTTTAATTGTGAGTCCATACAACGAAGACAATACTGTAGATTCAAGTGGCTACCAAGGTTATCATCGAAGCCACCATCGATCTCATACACAAGATAGTCAATCCGAAAAGATTGAAGTGACAATTCAAGGACATAACGAAGAATCAGATTCTTCTCAAATAGAGAAAAAAACTAAGATCTCACTTCCATGGAAGCATAAAGGTCATATCCTGATTTTCAGTTTGATCTTAAGTATTTTTAGTATATCAGTTCCCTGCTTTACAGACTTTGCCAATAATATACAGTCTCAAAACCTTTATATTGCAAAAATGTTTGCCAATGGTAGCTTACCTTACTCTGACTTTTTTGCGACAGGTGGATTCTTTTATTACCTCCTGGTTTCTCTGGCTTTCCGTTTAGGATCAACGCTTTGGCTAATTCCTATACAATTCCTCGCCTACTATCTTTCTGGTAGTTACCTTTACAAGACTGTCATGCACATGACAAGTAAGAAGGAAATTGCCACTCTAATTAGTATTATTTTCTATGTCACTAATGGAACACTTGGTTTTGGTGGGCTTTACCCTATCCAATTTGCTATGCCTTTTGTCCTAGGTGCAATCTTCTTCTTAACTCGTTACTTTGCGGGTCATAGTCGTGACGAAGCCTTTATTCTTTACGGCTTTGCTGGTACTGCGGGAGCTCTTTTTGAAGCTCGAACTCTTATTTTCTGGATATTGTCACTTGTGACAATCTTCGTTTACAACCTTGTCAACAAGCACTTTGCTCGTGGTTTTTATCAAGTTCTTTGTATTGTTTTTGGTAATATTCTAGTATTGTATCTATGTCTTTACTTTATCCTTAATTTACAAATTACATCGGACTACATTAACCAAGTTTTGGTTTACAACTTTACACAACTCGCTGTAGAAAAAAATGACTTTCTACTTACATTAGCCTATCAAAGCTTTGCTGTTTTAGGCTCTGGGTTACTTATTGGTGCACTTACTACAAGCAACCACCTTCTTGGTGAGGCTAAAGATAAGAGCATCAAGTGGGTACTGCTCCTTAGTTTTATCTTTACAGTGGTTTACAGCTTATTCTCTCAAAGCTTTGGACTTTACAGTATGCTCAATATCGTACCTTATGGTCTAGTCTTAACAGCACTTTCTTTAGATGATGCTATTAAAAAGAGAGCAGAGCGAACTTCTCACCGACGTCGTAATGGTAACCAGATTCACACACTTAAAGTTTTTGGTATCTTCCTTAGTCGTAATTACTTCTTACCTATTGCAGTCTTTGCATTCGCTTTTGCGATGCCAATCATTATGTTCCTATTTAATTTAGGAAATAATACTGAACGTAGTACTGTTGCAAATTACCTCGCTAAAAATACCAAAAAAGATGAAACTATCTACGTTTACGATTCCTCAGCAAAAATTTATTTGGAAAGCGGTCGTAAAGCAGCCTCACAATTTGTTCTTCCAGAACTTAACACAGCTAAATCTAGTCATCAGAAAGCTCTCTCAGATACTATTATCCAAGATTCAGCACAATATATCGTTGTCCAACAGGATACACAACTACCTTCTGATGTTAAATCTACACTTTCAAAAAACTATAAAAAAGCCCCTGTAAAAGGCGTTGAACGATACACTGTTTACGTCCTAAAATAGGTCAAAAAATCAATATATAGTGGTTGAGACAAAAATATACCACAATATATTGATTTTTTTTTGCCTAGTGCTATAATTAGTAACGAGGTGATTTTTAGATGATTACATTAGAAAAAGAAAAGGTTACAATCAACCCTGATATCAAAGTCATCAAACGTGATGGTCGTATGGTTGTCTTTGATTCAAGTAAAATATATGAAGCTATTCTCAAAGCGAGTGAAGCTATTACACCTATCACACCCTTAATTGAAGCAAAATTGGAGGGAATTGCCAACCGTATTGTTGCTGAAATTAATGACCGCTTCACTCAAAATATCAAAATATATGAAATCCAAAGCATTGTAGAGCATGAGTTACTCGAAGCTAACGAATATGCTATCGCTCAAGAATATATTAACTATCGTACCAAACGTGATTTTGAGCGTTCTCAGGCTACTGACATCAATTTCACCATCAGTAAACTTGTTAATAAAGATCAAGCTGTTGTTCATGAAAATGCTAATAAAGATAGCGACCTTTACAATACACAACGTGATTTAACCGCAGGAATTGTCGGAAAATCTGTAGGACTTAAGATGCTTCCTCCACACGTGGCAAATGCTCATCAAAAGGGAGATATCCATTTCCACGATTTAGACTACAGCCCTTACACACCTATGACCAACTGTTGTTTGATTGACTTCAAAGGCATGTTGGCAAATGGTTTTAAAATTGGTAACGCTGAAGTTGAAAGTCCTAAATCCATTCAAACTGCAACAGCACAAATTTCACAAATCATCGCAAATGTTGCCTCTAGTCAATATGGTGGCTGTACTGCTGACCGTATCGATGAGTTTTTAGCTCCTTACGCAAAACTTAACTACAAAAAACACTTAGCTGATGCTAAAGAGTGGGTAGCTGAAGAAAAACGTGAAGATTATGCACGCGCCAAAACGCGTAAAGATATCTACGATGCTATGCAATCTCTTGAATATGAGATTAATACGCTTTTCACTTCAAATGGACAGACTCCCTTTACCTCTCTAGGTTTCGGCTTGGGAATAAGCTGGTTTGAGCGTGAAATCCAAAAGGCTATCCTACAAGTTCGTATTTTAGGACTTGGCTCCGAACACCGTACAGCTATTTTCCCTAAACTGATTTTTACCTTAAAACGTGGACTTAACTTAGAGCCTAGCTCACCTAACTACGATATTAAGCAACTAGCTCTTGAATGTGCAACAAAGCGTATGTACCCGGATGTCCTATCATATGACAAAGTCATTGAATTGACGGGTTCCTTCAAGGCTCCTATGGGATGTCGTTCCTTCCTACAGGGGTGGAAGGATGAAAATGGTGTTGAAGTTAATTCTGGACGAATGAATCTGGGGGTTGTAACCCTTAATCTTCCTCGAATTGCCCTAGAATCTAAGGGAGACCAAGATAAATTTTGGGAAGTTTTTGAAGAAAGAATGGGAATTGCCAAAGATGCACTCGTCTATCGAGTTGAACGTGTCAAAGAAGCTACACCTGCTAATGCGCCTATACTTTATCAGTATGGGGCCTTTGGCCAACGTCTAGGTAAATTCGACAATGTAGATCAACTCTTCAAACATCGCCGTGCAACCGTATCACTTGGTTATATTGGGCTTTATGAAGTAGCATCTGTTTTTTATGGTAGTGACTGGGAGACAAATCTTGAAGCCAAGGCATTTACTTTAAATATCGTAAAAGCTATGAAAAATGCTTGTGAAGGTTGGTCTGACGAATATGATTATCATTTCTCTGTTTATTCAACACCATCAGAAAGTTTGACTGATCGCTTCTGTCGTTTGGATACTGAAAAATTCGGTGTCGTGACTGATATCACAGATAAAGAATATTACACCAACTCTTTCCACTACGATGTTCGTAAAAATCCAACACCATTTGAAAAATTAGAATTCGAAAAAGCTTACCCAGAAGCTGGCGCAACTGGTGGATTCATCCATTATTGTGAATATCCAGTCCTCCAGCAAAACCCTAAAGCACTCGAAGCTGTCTGGGACTTTGCTTATGACCGTGTCGGTTATCTTGGAACGAATACTCCAATAGATAAATGCTACAAGTGTGACTTTGAAGGGGACTTCACCCCAACAGAACGTGGATTCATGTGTCCTAACTGTGGCAACACAGATCCTAAAACAGTTGATGTTGTCAAACGTACTTGCGGTTATCTAGGAAATCCACAGGCACGCCCAATGGTTAAAGGACGCCACAAAGAAATCTCAGCTCGAGTCAAACACATGAACGGTTCAACCATAAAATATGAAGGTAAACACCTTTAATAAGACCTAGAATACATTATAATAAACTAGAAGCAGCTGGATGATACCTTCCAACTGCTTTGCTTATTTCATTTTTAGAAAGGAATATTATGGGAAAATATCAATTAGATTATAAAGGTATGCAACAAATGGAACGTTACCACGAAAAAAATGCAACCGTCAAAAATGATAAAAAAGCACGTGTCCAAGCCCTTTTGAAAAAAGCTGGAAAGAAGAAGTAATATGATTTTACGCCGTCCAAGTCAAACAGATAAAGAAGCTATCTTAGAGATGATGGCTGAATTTGAAAGGGAGCAAGCTGCTCATGATGGTGGATTTTGGAACGCCTACAATTTTGTTTATGAAGAGTGGCTAGAAGAAAATCTTCAAGCGGAAGCGGGACTCAATATTCCTGAAAACTGGGTTCCTGCTATCCAGCTGGTTAGTTTTGACGAAGCAGGCCAGGCTCTTGGCTTTCTCAACCTTCGTCTCCGATTAAATGACTACTTACTAGAAAAAGGGGGCCATATCGGCTACTCTATCCGTCCATCCGAACGAGGAAAGGGTTATGCGAAAGAATCTCTCCGTCAAGGCTTACAAATAGCTAAAGAAAAGAATATTCATCGTGTTCTGGTCACTTGTAGTATCAAGAATCTTGCTAGCCAAGCTGTTATATTAGCCAACGGTGGTCAGTTGGAGGACATTCGCCATGAAACTGAGCGCTATTGGATAGGTTTGGAGTAGAATCATGACATGGAATACACCAAAACCACAAGAATGGAAGTCTGAAGAACTTAGCCAAGGACGCATTATTGACTACAAAGCTTTTAACTTCGTTGATGGTGAAGGCGTACGTAATTCGCTTTACGTCTCTGGTTGCATGTTTCATTGCAAGGGATGCTATAATGCTGCCACCTGGTCATTTAAGGCAGGAATTCCCTATACCAAAGAACTTGAAGAACAAATCATGCTTGACCTAGCTCAACCTTACGTACAAGGTCTCACGCTACTTGGTGGTGAACCCTTCCTAAACACAGGAATTCTCATTCCCCTAGTCAAACGCATTCGTAAGGAACTCCCGGAAAAAGATATCTGGTCTTGGACTGGGTATACTTGGGAGGAGTTGATGCTTGAAACCCCTGATAAACTAGAACTTCTTCAACTCGTTGATATTCTCGTTGACGGCCGCTTTGACATCACTAAAAAGAATCTTATGCTCCAGTTTCGAGGATCATCTAATCAACGTATTATTGATGTCAAAAAATCTCTTGATCAAGGAGCAGTCATTATTTGGAACAAGCTAAATGACGGTCAGACAAACTATGAACAAGTCGATCGTAAAGATATGCTATAAGAAAAAGTCTGAGTTGGTAACTCAGACTTTTTTAAACGATTTTAACAAAAACTAGCCCATTGTTAGAGGATAAATCCTCACGATAGTTAAAATCATCAAAAGACAATTTTCGTAAAGCATTAATCATTTGACAATTCTCCTCCATAACAGCTGTCAAAAAAGCCCCTCTTGCCTTTTTGGATATCGTAGAATGAGTCTTAAGAACTCCATTGCGGTCTTCCATAAAACTAACCGTGAATAACTGCTTACGAAGAGTTGGACTAAAAACATCCTCAAATTCACTTGAAAGTAAAGAAACAACTGGAGCTTGACTCTCCTCTAGAAATTGGTCATATTCAGCACGCCAATAGTTTTTTAAGGACTGACCATTAACCTTGATCTTCGTATGAAAATCATGACGATGTTCTTGAATCGGATAAAAAGCGGGAATAATCCCATAAAAGGAAGATGTGATGAATACTTGTTGGCCTAAGAAATCTTTTTCACATGTGGATAAGTCACTACGTTTGATGTGACGATACATCAGTCCATTAAAAAGCTCGACAGCTGGATAGTTCTTCGCTTCTCCAGACAAAATCGCAGCCCAGCGCTGCTTTTCTTTCTCAGCCTGCTCAGGCTTTATTTTATAAGCTGTGGATAATTCATCTGTGGACAATTTTGCCATTTCAGTTAGGATAGCCGCACTCTTTTCGGATAATTTTTGAGACGAAACTTCCTTACTGGCCTTCATTTCTTTTGCGGTTGGAATTAAAAATCTAATCATACTGATATTGTAAAGTCAAGCAGGCATTTCGTCAAGAATTCTCTCCAACAAAAAAGAAGCTAACGTTCGTCAACTTCCTTTTTTTGTTAGTCATCTAAATCAACAAAACGACCTAGAATATGTACATTTTCTGCGATGGAGACAAAGGCTTTGGGATCTGCCTTTCTCATATAATGCTTGAAGTCAGTATACTCTTCACGCGTAATAATCGCCAGTAATACTGCTTTCTTTTCGTGATTATAAGTCCCTTCCGCATCATTAATCAGCGTTACTCCACGGTGGAGTTTCTTCTGAATCATCCTTACAACTGGGTCAGGATTACTTGTGACAATCATAGCCTGCATTTTCTTTTGTTTTGTGAAAATCGCATCTGTAACTCGACTAGAAACAAAAATAGTCACCATTGAATAAAGAGCATATTTCCAACCAAAAAGAATGCCCGCAAAAACCATGATAATTCCATTGACAATCAAGGAGATATTACCAACATCACGACCTGTTTTCTTACGAATAGTGAGGCTAACGATATCCGTCCCCCCACTAGAGATACGTGATTTTAAACCGAAACCAATCCCCGTACCCATGACCAAACCACCAAAGATAGCATTGATCAAAGGATCCTCTGTCAAGGTTACATGTGGCATCACCTGAATAAAAAGGGAGCTCATCGTTACTGTAATGAAGGTAAAGATTGTAAATTTATGGCCAATCTTGTACCAAGCCATAATCAAGAGAGGGATATTAATCGCATAGAAAGTCAATGATACTGGTATCTCAAAGCCCAAAGTTCTAACACTCAATGCCGATAAAACCTGTGCCAAACCTGTTGCTCCACTGGAGTAAACATGTCCAGGTTGAAAAAAGAAATTAACGGCGATTGACGATAAGAGACCATAAAGTAAAGAAGCTGAGACTTTTTCAGTATATTTTTCACGGGAAATACTACGTACAGCCTGCAAAACGCCCATTTTCTTCGCAGACTTTTTCGCTACAAATTTAACATGTTTATGAAGAGGTGCTTTATTCATTTTCTAAATCTACATGAAGGGCAAGTTCTTCCAACTGTTTATCAGCCACAAGACTTGGGGCCTGAGTCATAGGATCTGATGCCTTATTATTTTTAGGGAAGGCAATCACTTCACGGATATTATCTTTACCTGCAAGAAGCATAACAAAACGGTCAAGACCGATAGCCAAACCACCATGTGGTGGGAAACCATAGTCCATAGCTTCAAGAAGGAATCCAAATTGCTCATAGGCTGATTCTTCAGAGAAACCAAGGGCTTTCAACATACGTTCCTGTAGGTCTTTATGATTGATACGTAGACTTCCTCCACCAAGCTCATAACCATTCAAGACAATATCATAAGCTACAGCACGTACCTTGGAAAGATCTCCTTCAAGCTCTGCTGCAGAATCTTCTGTTGGCAAAGTAAATGGGTGGTGAGCAGACATATAGCGTCCTTCTTCTTCAGACCACTCAAACATTGGCCAATCGACAACCCAAAGGAAGTTGAACTTAGTGTTGTCAATCATGTCAAGTTCTTTAGCAATTTGATTACGCAAAGCACCAAGTGTGTTATTAGCGATTTCAAGTGTATCTGCTACAAAAAGAACTAGATCATTCTCTTCAAGGTGTAAAGCATCTGTCAACTTATCTTCAATACTTGTCAAGAATTTAGCAACTGGACCTGCTAGAGCTCCGTCAGTCATCTTAACCCAAGCAAGACCTTTAGCGCCAAATTGTTTGGCAAACTCTGTCAACTTGTCAATACTTTTACGTGAGTATTTGTCTGCATTTCCTTTGACAACAATTGCCTTAACAGCTGGTGCCTCAGCAAATACTTTGAAGTCTACACCCTTGACAACTTCTGTCAAGTCTTGTAAAAGCATGTCAAAGCGTGTATCTGGCTTGTCAGAACCATAGTTATTCATGGCATCATCATAAGACATGCGGGGGAATGGTAATGTAACTTCAATCCCTTTAGTTTCTTTCATAACCTTAGCAATCAATCCCTCTGTAATATCTTGGATTTCTTGCTCATTAAGGAATGACGTTTCCAAGTCAACTTGTGTAAACTCAGGTTGACGGTCTCCACGCAAATCTTCATCACGGAAACACTTAACAATTTGATAATAACGGTCAAAACCAGCATTCATCAATAATTGTTTAGTGATTTGAGGACTTTGCGGAAGAGCATAAAAGTGACCTTGGCTAACACGGCTTGGAACCAAGTAATCACGAGCACCTTCTGGTGTAGATTTTGTCAACATTGGTGTTTCAACATCGATAAATTCCAAGTCATCAAGATAATTTCGGATGGCGTGAGTTACCTTTGCACGGAGCTTAAAGTTTTCCAACATCTCTGGACGACGAAGATCCAAGTAGCGGTAACGCATACGTGTATCATCACTAGCCTCAACACCATCTTTAATTTCAAATGGCGTTGTTTTGGCAGTATTAAGAACTTTAAGATTTTCAACTTTAAGTTCGACAGCACCTGTAGACAAGTTATCATTAGCTTGTTCACGCGCTTCAACAGTTCCTGTTACTTCAATAACAAATTCGCTACGCAAGCTTTCAGCTGTTTCAACAACATTAGCATCCGCATTTTCAGGGTTAACAACCAACTGCATCAAACCTTCACGGTCACGAAGATCGATGAAAATCAAACCTCCGAGGTTACGACGGCGAGATACCCAACCTTTCAAAGTAATAGTAGTTCCGATGTGTTCACTACGAACACGTCCGGCATACATAGAACGTTCCATAAATACACTTCTTTCGTTAATTTTTTAGTCTTAACTATTATAGCAAAAAGCCCATCAAAACCCCACCCATTTCAGGTTAGAATTTTAATAGACTTTCTTTTTTATAAAACTATTTGCCAAATTGTTTCAACAAATCACTAGTATCCACGTAATCTTCAGCAAACTCTTCAAAATCTTCAAAACGATAATCGGCTGTTTCTAAGTCAAGTAAACTATTCCAACGGAATCCGTAAACATCTTCAATGATAACACTAAGTTCATCAGTTTCCTCGTCTACCTGCCATCCCAAATAACGTTCCTGTGTTTCAAAACTCAAGACCACATCTTGACAATCTTGACGCCAAACTTGACCAAGTAATTGCTGACACATCGCATGATCACTTGCAGGCTCATCATTGAACCAAGTAATGTCATGTTTATCAATAAAGGCAATCAATTGCCAAAACTGTTGTTGGAAACGAATGGGCATACTACGATCAAAAGCCAAACTGAACTTTTCACTCCGTTTGAGCATATCAACTATACTAACCATATGCCCCCTACTTTTCTAACTGTTCGAGGACTACAGCAAAGTTTTTAGTTAGCTCTTCGAAACTTACAGTAACTTCCTCACGAGTAGCATTATTTTTGACATTGACCTGACCTGACTCCACTTCACTCTCACCTAATGTGATAACCGTCTTAGCCTTGAAGGTATCTGCTGACTTAAATTGTGCCTTAATCTTACGTCCAAGGTAATCACGTTCAGCCTTAAATCCTTGATAGCGGATAGCTTGAACTAACTCAAGAGCTTTGCCATTGGCACCTGAACCAAGTACTGCAATGTAAACATCCAGACTTTCTTCCACAGGAAGTTCGATACCTTGTTTATCAAGAACCAAAAGCAAGCGTTCTAAACCAAGTCCAAAACCAAAACCAGCTGTTTCTGGACCACCGAAGTATTCAACCAAACTATCATAACGACCACCTGCACAGATTGTCAATTCAGACTTATCAATAGTGGTAATAAATTCAAAAATCGTGTGATTATAGTAATCAAGACCACGTACCATATTAGTATCAATCACGTAAGGAATGTTAAGACTATCGAGCATGGTACGTACTTCGTCAAAGTGCGCTTGACTTTCTTCATCTAAATAATCAAGGATAGAGGGAGCATTTTCAACTGCAACCTTATCTTCTTTTTCTTTTGAATCGAGTACTCGCAAAGGATTTTCATCCAAACGGCGTTGACTATCTTTTGACAAACTTTCACGCATTGGTGTCAAGTAGTCAATCAAGTCCTGACGATAAGCCAGACGACTCTCAGTATTTCCAAGGCTATTCAAATGAAGGGTAACATCCTTAATGCCAAGCGTATTAAAGAGTTGGTAGGCCATAGCAATGGTTTCAACATCTGTTGCAGGATTTTTTGATCCAAAGCACTCTACACCTAGTTGGTGGAACTCGCGCAAGCGTCCTGCTTGAGGACGTTCATAACGGAACATTGATCCAATATAATAAACTTTAACAGGTTTTTGGACCTCTGGCGCAAAGAGTTTGTTTTCTACATAAGAGCGTACAACCGGTGCTGTTCCTTCTGGACGAAGTGTAATATGACGGTCTCCCTTATCATGAAAATCATACATTTCCTTAGTAACGATGTCAGTTGTATCACCTACTGAACGTGAAATGACCTCGTAATGTTCAAACATAGGTGTACGAATTTCACCATAATTGTATTTCTTAAATGTTTCACGTGCAACATTTTCTACGTACTGCCATTTGGCACTATCCGCAGGTAAAATATCCTGCGTTCCCTTAGGTTTTTGAAGTTTCATAATGATGATACAGGCCTCAGATAGACCTGCCCTCCTTTTCCGTTATTACAGATATAATCACTCTATTCTATCATAATTTATATGGCTTTTGGGAAATGGTGGAGGATTTTTCAACGTCAGAAAGAAACAGACCTCTCGGCCTGCCACAATCATTAATCTTCCTTATAAAGAATGAAGGTCACAATGAAAGAGACCACAACAGAAATTACAAGACCTGCAATAGCTGTGTAAAAATATTTAAGTGTATCTTCACCGATATACGCTGCAATCGTCAAGAGACCTGGGGAACCACCCGCAAAATTTCTCGCACCTAAAATACCAAGGAAGAAGCCACCTACTCCCCCTGCAACAATAGATCCTATAAGGGCTGCTTTATTTTGCAAAGTTACCCCATAAAGAGCCGGTTCCGTAATCCCACAAATCGCAGTAATCCCAGCAGATGAAGCTAGAGCTTTTTTATTGGTATCCTTAGTTTTTAAAGCAATAGCAAGAGCTGCTCCACCCTGAGCCACATTTGAAGCCAAAGCACCTGGCTGTGCAATCGTATCATAACCAATAGTCATACGGTTATTGATTCCAATGGATACTAAGCCATAGTGAGTTCCTGTTGTAACCATTAACGGGAAGGTTGCTCCTACAATTGTCGGAACAACCCATGGGCCAAAGTTTTCCAACCACTTAAAGAAGTCACCCAACCAGTTACCAATGACAGCACCAATTGGACCTAAAATCAAAAGTGTTACGATTGCAGTAATTAAGGTCGTAATCATAGGAACCAAGAAAAACTTCACAGCTTTTGGTGAAATTTTAATCGCAAAGCGCTCCACGTAACTCATAAACCAAACTGCCAAAATAACAGGGATAACCGTTGATGAGTAAGAAGTTAATGTAAGAGGAATACTAAAGAAAGAGACGCCATGACCTGATTCCTTGGCAGTTGTCACAATCTGAGTAAAAGTTGGGTGTAATAAAATAGCACCAATCAACATCCCCAATTGAGCATTCGTCTTAAACTGTCGAGCTGCTGAGGCACCTAAAAATACAGGTAAGAAATAAAATCCAGCATCGCCAATAAAATTAAGAACTTGATAGTTAACATCATCTACAGCTACTACCTTAAAGACAACCAAAAGGGACAAAACGGCCTTGATCATCCCTGCTGCTGTAATTACTGGTAAGATTGGGGTGAAAATCCCAGAAATAAGAGCTAAAAAGCTTTGAAGAGGAGTTCTATCTTGTTTTTCCGATGATTCCTTAGATACTTCATCCAGATCCAATAAACCTTCTAAAGCGCGGTATACATTTGGTACATCACTCCCAACAACAACTTGATACTGGCCACCACTCTTAGCCAAACTCACCACACCATCGATAGCTTTAACAGCCTCATCATCAGCTTTAGAATCATCTGCTAAGGTAAAACGTAAACGTGTAGCACAGTGTGTTAGATTCTGAACGTTCTCCTTTCCTCCTACAGCTTCTAAAATCTTCTGACCTGTCTCTTTATAATTCATGACACTTCCTTTCTATATTCATAAAAAGAGAGAACAGGCTGAGCCCGTCCTCTGCATTTTTTCTATTATGACCAAACTTTATCAGTAATTGTTTTAATCAATTTCAATTTATTCCACTCATCTTGCTCAGTCAAGATATTACCTTCTTCAGTTGAGGCAAAACCACATTGAGTTGAGATACCAAGGTTCTTAAGTGGTACAAGTTCAGCCGCTTCATGGATACGAGCAATAACAGCATCTACATCTTCCAAAGCTGGATCCTTAGAAGTAATCACACCAAGTACCAATTCAACATGATCACGGTTATTCCAAATCGTTGGAAGTGGTGCGAAGCTACCTGAACGCGCATCATCGTATTCCAAGAAGAAGATATCATAGTTCAATTGACCAAGATATTTAGCGACTGAATCATAGCCACCTTCAAAAAGATAAGTTGACTTAAAGTTCCCACGACAAATGTGAGTAGCCAAAGTCAAATCTTCTGGAAGACCTTCCAAAGCTTTATTGATAGTATATACATCATCCTCAGCAATTTTTGCCAACTCAGCTGTTTTCTCAGGATTATTTTTTTCATTCTCAAACTGTTGAATCAAATAACCCCAAGTCGTATCATCCAATTGTACATAACGTGCACCCAAATCGTAGAAATGTTGGATGGTATCATGGTAAGCTTTAGCCAAATCATCAAGGAAATCTGTCCATGAATCATAGTAATCAGCATAAAGATCACTACGGTGGTCACGGTTAATGATGAGTGATGGACTTGGAATAGTTACTTTTGGAGTAATTCCTTCAGGAGTCACTGATTTAAGATATTCAAAGTCACGATAGAAAGGATGATTAGGATTTTCAGCAATTTTACCATTGATACGAACGTTAGTTGTACGTGTCTTAGCTCCATGGAATTTATATGAATCCTCTTGTTGGTAAGCTTCAAAACCAGTTAGGTTCCATAGGAAGTCAAGGTGCCACCAAGAACGACCAAATTCACCATCAGAAACGACTTGAAGGCCATTTTCTACCTCATGATGAACCAATTCCTTAACCAATTCATCTTGTACTTTCAACAATTCCTCTTGCGAAATCTCACCATTGGCAAATTTTTCACGTGCTTCTTTTAAAGCTTGTGGACGAAGGTAAGAACCAACATGATCAAAATGATAATGAACTTTACTCATAGTTATTTACTCCTTTTTATTCTTTCATTTAATGTAATAATAAGCCTATTCTAGCACTTGCTGTTATAGCTGTGAAATATGTATTTACTATCAAATTGTATAGTTTTTAACTATATGTTTTCTTGAGAAGTTTTTTGTCAAGTAACTTTACTTTACAAAAAAGATATGTTATTCTGTTATAGTTGATTTAAAATCAAGAACATAAATATTAATTCGGAGGAAATAAAGAAATGGCAGTACCTGCACGTCACACTTCAAAAGCGAAGAAAAACAAACGTCGTACACACTACAAATTGACTGCTCCATCAGTACAATTTGACGAAACAACTGGAGATTACTCACGTTCACACCGTGTATCACTTAAAGGATACTACAAAGGACGTAAAATCGCTAAAGCTAACGCAGCTAAATAATAGAAGGGAGATACCATGCGCGTAAATATTACACTTGAACACAAAGAATCTGGTGAACGCTTGTACCTTACTTCAAAAAACAAACGTAACACTCCAGACCGTCTTCAATTGAAAAAATACTCACCAAAATTGCGTAAACACGTAATCTTTACTGAGGTGAAATAGGGATTCGCTACATGTCACTAGACGGTAGGAACCTTGATTTAAAGCGATTCTTGATTTTCTAAATTTCACTACATCGCAATATAAATCAACCGAATCACTACCTTTTTCACTACCTTTTTTTGAAATAAGAATACTGATTCGGACAATCAAATGTACGAGGAGCTTCATAACGAAGCTCCTCTTTTTATATCCCTACCCCTTAAATATTTTCGAAAGAGCATAGCTCATTCAAAGATTTGCGAAATTAAAAAGGCTCTATAATTTCTGTAGTGGGTAAAACCACTGTAGAGATTATAGAGCTTTTTAAGTGTACACAAAAAGTCCCATAAGAACTATAATGAAAAGCGACGAAACTACCATTAGGAAGAACTTATGAGACCTATTAAGAATACCACAGAATTAATCGGAATTAAAGACCAAAATATCAAGATTTCACTTGTTTTTGAAACTGACACTCATATCGAGATTCAAGCAAAACTTGATTACCCTGCACCATCATGTCCTCACTGCCAAGGAAAGATGATCAATTATGACTTTCAAAAGCCTTCTAAAATTCCTCTTCTCGAACAAGCTGGAACGCCTACACTGCTACGTCTGAAGAAACGCCGTTTCCAGTGTAAAAGTTGTAAGAGAGTCACGGTAGCTAAGACATCTATCGTTGAGAAAAACTGCCAAATCTCAAATCTAGTCCGTCAAAAAGTTGCACAACTCCTAACTGAGAAGATGTCACTAACAGATATTGCCAGAAGACTTCGTGTGTCGACCTCTACCGTCTATCGTAAGCTTGATCAGTTTACTTTCAAGGAACATTTTGACAAACTCCCAAGGGTCATGTCCTGGGATGAGTTTGGTTTCAAGAAAGGGGAATTGGCTTTTGTGGCTCAGAACTATGAGACAAACAAACTCATAACCATCCTTGATAATCGCTGCCAAACCTCTATACGAAACTACTTTTTGAAGTATCCATTAAAAGCTCGCCAAAAGGTGCAGTTTATCACGATGGATATGTCTGGAGCCTACATCCCACTAGCCCGCAGACTCTTTCCAAACGCAAAAATCGTTCTTGATCGTTTCCACATCATCCAGCACCTTAGTCGAGCCTTTTTAAAGACAAGAATTGCAATTATGAACCAATTCGATAAGAAGTCACTACCCTATCGAGCCTTGAAAAATCACTGGCGACTCTTCCAAAAGGACAGCTGTAAGTTATCTCTCAACTCTTTCTATTCAAAGACTTTCCGTCAAACTTTAGCACCACATGAAGTCGTTGCGAAGACACTAGACTTTTCAGAAGAGCTTACCGACTACTATACACTTTATCAGCTCTTGCTTTTTCACTTTCAGGAGAAGAGAGTAGATGAGTTCTTTGGGCTGATAGAGGAAAATAGGAGCAAGATCAATCACTACTTTCAAACTGTCTTTAGGACTTTTCTTAGACATAAGCAATACATCCAAAACGCACTAGAAACAGACTATTCAAACGCAAAACTGGAAGCTACTAACAAGTTGATTAAAGACATCAAACGGTTGGGCTTCGGTTTTAGAAACTTCATCAACTTTAAGAAACGTGTCTTCATCACTCTGAACATAAAAAAAGAGAAGACCTATCAGGTCCTCTCTAGATGTTAGCTTTTCGTCACCCACTACAGTTGACAAGGAGCCATTAAAAAGCACAGGTTCAAACTAACCTGTGCTTTATCGAGTAATAAAAAAGGGGGACTTGCCCCCACCAAAATTCCCTTTTTCGTTTGAGATAACCTCGAACCTAGGGTACATTTAGGGGACTTGCCCCTTCCGTACTTTAATTCTAAACAAAATCTTTTTAAAAGTCAATTATTTTTTTCAATTTTTTATAAATTTTTCTCATAGTATCATCGTCAACAACTCCCATTTTTTTTGCGGATAATCTATTTTTCGATACCGTCCTCAGCTGGTCTAACTTAACAGTTGCATCTTTTTTTAGAAAAGGAAAATAATCTTGTTTCAACACAAAATCAAATGGAAACTTTAATCCGTCTTGCTTTCCATTTTTATACTTGTATTTTATTCTTGACGTAAGAGGAGCTACAATAACTGTAGATTGTTTTACATTGTACTTAGTCGAAGATATAATTAATACTGGTCTTTTTTTATTTATCTCGTTACCAATATTTTCACCTAACTCGCAAAAATAGATTTCACCTGTATTATACTCCCACCCCAGCATATCTGATTTATAGTTAAAAAAATCCAAGCTTATGTTTGATTTTTCATATGCCCAGTCAGCTAGATTAATTAGTTTTTCTTCTGTTTCTTCACTCATAATTGATTATCTTCTCCAAATTTTTTCAATCCATATCCCTCTATATTAGGATAATTATAAATTTTTGATTTAACTTTTCTATATAAAATTGATTCAATATCTTTGCAAATTTTATTATGTAATTCATAGCCAATCATATCTGCCAGTTCTAAGTATGGGTATGATTGTTTTTTATCTGCTGTTCTTTTGTTATTAAAGTATACACCTTTAATTCTTGAACATGTACTACCACTAACGTAATTAGTTCCAGATTTTATTTTAGGTACAATATTTCGTAACAAATTTAGGTCTTCTTTTCTACCTCTTGCTTCAAGTACAATTATACCCGTCTTCCCACGCTCTTCTAAATAAAAAGCATAACGCTCAATGAGGAACACTAGAGAAAACCAATAAACTGGGTATGGGTGACTGTATCTTTTTGTCAAAAAATCCTTATTAATTCCTGATGAAAAAATAGTAATGTTGGCACGCTCTATAAATTGTAACAATTCCGTACTCATATTTGGATAATTAATTATTTTAGGATTAAATGCACCAATTTTTTTACGATAATCTCTCGAATGAAATACTACTCTCTGTTCATTAAACATTGCATTTTTCCAATACTTATGCTTAATAGCCATAATATCAGAGATGATATTTTCACCTTCCTCACCTGCAATTAAAACACCTGTCATCGAAAACCAACGATTGTTTTGATTATAGTTTTTCAATGTCGGCACCCCTGTTTCATCAATGAAAAGCATATAATCAGTCTTACCATCAAATTGTTCAAAACTGGTAGGGCTATATTTCCAATAATTAGACATTATTTTTCTCCTTTTTTGATATCTCTAACCGTTTATCAGACCATTGCACAACGTCTTTGATTACCATTTTTTCAATCGCTCTACCAATACGGTTCATAAAATTATAATCAATTTCTCCATCTTCAACCGGTAAAAGAATATTCAATTCATCAGCATCTTTGGCATAAAAATTTCTTGAATAACTGAATTTACCAGAATTGGCTACATTATGAATGCAAGTTGTCAAAAATAGATTTGACCATTTTGAAAGTTTCTCTGTATGTACAACAGCAACATGGTCATCTGCACCATACTTATAGTTTCTATATTTTGCAGAACCAAACATATCAATCGTAATGGTGTTCTCGGAAAAGATTATAGTATCATTACCAACAAATGCTGAGATACCCATATCAGTTTCTCCAGCAGTAACAAAAGGTAGAGTACCATATATTCTATCTGAGCTTTTAAGTCGTCTTCCTCTTGTCGCTTTGCCAAATAGTTTTTCAAGATTAAAGAGCTTCCATTCATAAGAACCATACTGACTTAGAGCGCTCTCTTCGTCCTCAGTTAATTTATAATCTTTTAAATTTGTTACCGATAGATACACCTCTAGCGTCTCGATACGTTCTGTCTCAATCAAATTCATGTAAGAGTGCATATATTTAATGGCTATTTTATTATCAATGGTTGGAAGTATTATCTCAGTTTGTTTTAATATCTTTTCATTGAATGAACTACTTCCCCAAGTAAAATTACTAAATGATTTTTTCATTGCCGTAATAATAAATTGAGCAACACTTGAAGATAATTCACCATGTAAAAAAGAAAAGACTTTAATTTTATCGCCTGTAAAATACGCATTTTTTTGATAAAACATTGTTGCTGTATCTTGACCAAAACTAATTGTTTTGGCAGGATTCAAATATTGGCTATCCTCAGTTATATATCCTCTAACTCCATTGTTCTTATCTCCCCTAGCAACATAAGGGTATATTCCATCGAAAGTAAGCGTATTAGCATTAAATTTTTTCTTAGGTGTAGAGATAGTAAATATTTCTTCAATTCTATATATCTTCCAGACGCCCCCACTGTCTTCAAATTCTTTATTCAACTTTTGAAGCTGAGGGCTTACAATTTTTTTAAGCTGTCATCTCCTCTATTCTGCATTAATTGTGACACTTCCCACACCAGATAATCAGATACAGTTTTTCTGAAATCATCTATTGTGGGGATGGTATTCATTTGGATATGATGGTCAAAATTCCAGTCTTCACCATGCTTTTCACCAGATAGAGCAATAACATCTTCAATGTACTCTTTTTCCGTGAAAATGTTCAACTCATCTTTACCAAATTTGACAAGATTAACAACTTCTTCATAGCGACCTATAGCATTATCAATATCTTTTAAGTTAGAACTTGCTTTAGCTTTTTTTCGATTAGCTCGTTTATAGCCATCATTTCGAAGGTCAATAAATTTCACTCGTTGTTTAGATTCGTGTTTTTCTCCAACCTTAAAAACATATATCGATGTTTGAACGCTTGACTTACCAATAAATAAATCTACTGGCATTTTAATAGACGCTAAAAGCGTATTGTTTTCTAAAATCTTCTGATTGATTTCTTTTGCTTTTCCTGCACCTGCTGAGTCTTGGATAATAATAGAAGCATAACCACTTTTCATCATAGATAAGGCACGCTTGACAAAATTCATACCATTTCCCGTTTCAGAGTATGGAGGATTTAAAAGGAACACATTAGCTGGGAAATGTTCGTTATCTTTTCCGTAACCATATTTCCCATCAAATTTCTTCAAACTATCATCTTGCAAGATATTACTTGAACCATCTCCCATAAGAATCATGTTCAATACAGCTAACATATAGATTTCTGGAAGAATTTCAATCCCAAGAATTTGTTCCGCCTTGATTTTCTCTTCCTTTTCTCTGAGTTCATCAGGACTTGTAATTTCCTTTTTAGCGTCATCTAACATCAGATTCATGGCAGCCACCAAAAGACCACCGGAACCAGTTGCAAAGTCCCAAACATACGAATCTTTATTTACTCGTGCTAGTCTTGCCATAAGAAGTGCTACATACCGAGGAGTTAACACCACGTCATTTTGGTCATCACCTGCAAAGCTCAACCATCTAAACATGATATTAAAGAGCTTACCTGTAAAGTCCGTATCCACTCCGATTTTGTAAAAATAACCTAAGTCGTCAATCACTTCTGTAAAGATTTCTTTGAGAAGAGACACCCCATTCCTTGGGTCTGAAAAGCTAGATTCAAGAATCGTAGGCTCTAGGTGACGTAAGATTTGTTTCTGTTTGGCTTGTGGTAAGTTCTTTTCTTTCAGAAACGCCTTGATTTTACGGATTAAAATATCTCCATCTGTATCACCTTCTTCGTTAGAAGATTTTAAATCTGCTGGTTCTAAGGGCTTTACCTTACCTGCAACTCCTAAGTTTGCCATGATACTAGCAGCCACTAAGTGTATACGTGCCAAGGCACTGATATTTTTCTGCTTGTTGAAAAGACTTTCGTTTATCTTTGTTAGGGCATCTTCAATCCTATCTTCACGCTTTTGGTGAATCAAACGTAGTTCAACTTCTGACAGTTGTAGTTCTTTTACCTTTTCCGTAAACTCATCAAAGTTTTCAGGCTTTAAGAAAGATAAATCGGAATACTCACCAACTTTTTGACCGATACCGTAGTTAGACTTGGAGACATAGTAAACACCAAAACGTGTTTCAAGATTGCCTGCCTCGTCCTCATCTCCTGTAATTCCAATCGCAATGACATTTGTATAACTAGAATATTGCAGAATAGCATTGGCATAGTGAACCGCCCCATTTACCGCATAGCCATTAATATTGGTATAGTTGGGTTCACCCTTTTCTTTACCGCTTGTTTTCGTATTAGCGACATGGTCTTCTTTGTCTAGTTTTACAAGTTTATTACTGCCCCACTTCAATTCAATCATGATAGGGTAGTAGTCTAGCTTACTATCTTTCAATAATAGCTTAACATCAACTAGATTCGCACCCTCACCACCTGTTTTAGAAGGTGCTTTTGACAAGGCTTTGTCAATTTCAGGATTGACACTTTCGTTTTGTGTCACAAACTCCATATCATAGGAAGTCAGCCACTTTTCAACTTCACGTTGGATTTTTACTTCTTTACTCTGCTTCGTTGCCATTGGTTAAACCTTCTAATACACTCATTAAGTTCGCTCGCTTAATAGCCCAATGAGTATTCTCCAACTCAAATGAGTCAATCATAAGTTCATCTTTATGTATGTTCACCCAATCTATAGGTACACTTTTCGCCGTTTCAAAATAAAATACTGGGTCCCCCCCATATTTAGGTATGTTTATTTCTCTCAACCGACCCAAGTATCCAAATGGAATCTCCTTGTTATTCTTATATTCGGGAAGAAACAGAGCTGGAAGACTAACTATTTCCTCAACATCATCAAATGAAAACCTAGAGAACTTGGTTCTAATATGCTCTGGTGTCCCATTAAGCATCCTATCTCTTGGTATTGTAAAACAAGTCTCTTTATATTCCTCATCATATTTTACAAATAGATTGTAAAAGCCATCTGTGAGTAGCATTGTTCGAGAAGGAACATAATTTACTACATTATTAACATTATTAGCTTGCTCAATATTATAAATCTTTTCTGCAGTTTGTTGTAGTGTTGATTGGAAAAATTCTGTCGGTAAATTTTCCTGACTTTTAAGTTGGTTTGTCAATGTCCTCTCCTTAATTTAAATTTTCTACATGTCCTATATTATAAATATTATTAGCATGCTGATTTATAAATTTGGAATTATTAAACACCTGTTTTGTTATTGTGTCATCACTTTCAACATTAGAATTAAATTCTTCTTCAATCTCAACATCTGATTCTTCAACATGCTCTTGTTCCTCAAACTCTTCCACACTTGGATTATATCGAGTTATTTCTAAGTCATTCATATGTTGCCCAAATTCTTTATTAGTGAGTTTCCAAGGAGCCTGTACTCCGCTTTGAGAATACCATGCTTCAAATGTTGGCTTACCAAGAGTATTATCTATTTTGTTGACAAAAATATATCTCATTACATCTAATAAGAATGACTCAATCTCGATTACTTCAACTTCTAATAATTCTTGCTTAAATTTCGATTCATTTGGGGAAATTCTAAAATTCTCTGAATCGTCGATTGTTTCATCATCACAAATAGTTTCAATAACAGCAGAAACAAGCCATTTTAGTTTTTGTTCCGAAAGCTTATCATTGATAAAAACAGACATACGTTCAAGTGTGTCTGTTTTATTTTGTTCGACAGAATCATTAAATGAATTAATAAACCTTGAGTCTTCAAAGGGTAAGTACTCTGATTTAGATATAATACATTTTTTATAAGAAGTTACATTTTTTTTAAAGGTCCCCACATAAGGCGCTTGTTGAACTTCTCCTGTAAAAATATCAATAAGAGATTTCATAATATCAATATCAGATAATTTATCGGTTTCCTTTTTCAAATATGAACTTCGAGCCTTATTCTTTATTTTTTTAGCTTCAAGAATGAGCCCAAATAGTATCCCACCTGTTAAATATGGAATTTTAGCAGACATTTTTACTCCTCCTAATGCATTTAGTAACCTTATCCACCTTAAGAACACTCCCCACTATTGCAAGAAACACTATCTACTTCATAATAAAGGGTGAAGATAAGGCAACAGGGAAACTAATACCTATTATATCAAATTTCCCCTCTTCCTTATAAAAAATTTAATAGTCCTAACTGATGCGCATCAAACGGACGGATTGAAACGAATATGATAACTCAGGCGATAAAGGTCGAGTTTTACATATATCTGTTTATCCGTTTATTTGGTGTGTCTTTTTTGCACCTATCGGTATTCAGTACAGTTCATATTAGTTTCTTTCTGTCCAAACACAGGACTCAGAAAGGAATTCTTATGGCAATTAAAAAATTTAATGACCGTCTTACTCCAGAGGAGAAAAAGGAACTCGAACGCTGGGATAAATTTCTACGTAATGACAATAAAACATTTGCAAATGCAAATCGTCGTGACCGATATCACAATCTCGGAAGTCTTGATAAAAACATTTCCATTGATGGACGTAATACTGACCTATATGAGTTAATAGCTGATACCTCTCCCAACAGTGAAGAAGTTTGCTTACAAAATGAAATGTTAGGACTCATAGCCAATTTCATTGAAACTTTAAATTCAAGTGACAAAATCATCATGCAAGGCAAACTAGCCGATAAGCCTATGTCATCAACTAAATTGGCCAAGCTTACTGATCTTAGCGATAAAACCGTAACAGCTCACTTTAAAAAACATCAAGAAGCATTGCAAAATCTTTTAAAAGATTATGTCTAACACCTAAAACTGATAATCAGATAGATTATCAGTTTTTTTGTGAAATGCTCCGAATTTAGACAACCGAATCTCCTTAAAGATAGGAAGAAAATAAAAAAATATTTTCAAAAAACTCCGAAATTCATCTCCTGAATCTCCTATAAGATAGAAAGGAAAAATTAACAAGTCCAGCTTCATGACCTTAAACCGAGCATGTCAACTTTACTTTAAAACAAAACACAAAATAGAATACACGAGGTATTTAAACTATGAAAATGAAACCACAGTACCGCAAAGGTGGATACTCAAAACAAACAGCAGAACAATACGTTAACCTTCAAGCTCCTATCTACCTGCTTAGTGACGAGCTTGAACCGCAACAAAAATTTGAAGATGGTAAACCAACTGGTGAAATTATCGCTTACAAAACATGGTTTGGTCAAAAAGGACTCCCACCATTTCAAGTGAAATTTCTTGAAATGCCTACACTTCCTGACTACCTTTCTCTCGTTAGTTTTGATAACTTACAAGCATGTGAAGTCAACTATAATGTTTACTTCAAAGCCGATGCATTGAGAGAGGTGAAATAATGGTTCAATCTCTTACAAAAAGAGAGTTGGAACAATACCTGTTACAGAGCCTAAATATGGCTTTAGGCTCTTTGCTACAGGGTGAAACGTCTTATACCAACTCATTTGATATTGCAGTTAAAGAAGATGGCTTTATCTTTATTCCTCGTCTTCCTTCCGGATTCATCATTGATGATGACCTATATCAAAAGATTTTCTTAATCGCTAATGCATCACTCTATCCACAATACACATTATTAAAACAAAATTCTGCTTACTTTGTCGCACTGAAAACAGATGACATTCATGTTCAGCGTGGGCTGTACTTTCCTTGGAAAAAAGGGATTTCTGAACGTCTAGTAATTTCCAACCTTGAGCAATTCACCTCATCTCTAAAAAGTAATGATATTCCTGTCATGAAAAATCTAGTCATTAACTATGATAAAGTAACTTCCGTTGCTATTGCTGGAAACTCGGGAAGTGGGAAAAGCTATACTCTGACTTATCTATTAAGTGTCCTTAAAAATATCTCTGACCTGATTATCGTTGACCCCAAATTCGACACTCCTTCACGCTGGGCAAAGCAGAATCAAATTGCTGTTATTCACCCTAAAGAAAATCGTTCAAAATCTGACTTTGTATCAGAAATTAATGAAAGTTTAAGTCAATGCCTATCTATTATTCATAAGCGTCAAGGGATTCTCTTTGAAAATCCACATCATGAATTTAAACATCTAACTATTGTTATTGATGAGGTACTTGCCTTATCAGAAGGTGTCAATAAAAATATCAAAGATTCCTTCTTCTCCTTACTATCGCAAATTGCTTTATTAGGACGAGCAACAAAGGTCCATCTGCTCCTTGTCAGTCAGCGATTTGATCACAATACAATTCCTGTATCAGTACGAGAACAACTCAACGTGCTCATTCAAATAGGTAACATCAATAAGAAAACTACTCAATTCTTGTTTCCAGACCTTGACCCTGAAGGCATTGTTATTCCAATCGGCAAAGGCACAGGACTTATTCAAATTATTGATAATGAACATCCATATCAAGTATTACCCTTACTTTGTCCAACATACTACACACAGAAAGGTATTTTATAGCTTATGCAAACAACATATTTCCAAAAATTTTTCAATCTATCTGCTTTACTATTTCTTACAGCTACCCTAAGTGCATTCTGCACAATCTTCTTTGGAATTAGTATGAATTCCTTAAAAGAAATCACCTATTTAATCTTTATTTATCACTTTACAAATATAGTGTTCTGGATTAGCCTATCAATTTCACTTATCAGTTCTCTTATTTTCATTTTGCTCATTAGTCGTGAAATTAATAGACGACAAGAGGAAGACAACCTATCAAATCTATGTAAATCCATTAAACAAACCTTGTCAATCCGTATTTTTCTACATCAAAGCGAACTCTCCGAAGCAGTAACTACAACTGAACAAGCAAAAGTAACACACTACAATCCTGTAAACAAATACTTTAACCAAGCAGTTCGAAAAGCAATTGTAGACATTCGAGAGAATAAAGTTACTCTGTTGATTCATATTCCTAAAACTCAACAAGCAACAAAAATTCTAAAAGATGTGGAAATGCTTATAAGCGAAGAAATTGCCAACCGTAACCCTAGCTATTACTTTTCACACCCTGAGCGGAAAGGGAAATGGCTGTACTTTATCGGAACTAAACGAAAATAGATAAAAGGAACGGCGCTGTGGCTCACGTAGTGAAAGCCAAACAGCGCCGTTTTTACCGTGAAATTTAGGATTAAGTGGGGTTACTACGACCCCCACTTAATCCAATAATCAATAATCAAAAAATCAAAATTTTTCTCAAAAGACTCCGATTTGTACCTTCCCAATCTCCTAATAGATAGAAATAAAAAAATTGAAAGCGAGGAATTTTTCCTATGGCAAAAGAACAACGTTCCAATAAATGGACTTTCCTATTTTATAAGGAAAGTGCACCAGACAACTACTTAGAAACCCTAGAGGAGATTCATGTTCCATTTGTACTGTCGCCGTGGCATGACAAGGATGTAAACAAAGAAACAGGAGAATTTAAAAAGGCACACAAGCATGGAGCATTCTTTTTTGATTCTCTCAAAAGTTACTCTCAGGTGTCGAAACTTATCAAAAATAAACTTAATGGTCCTGCCCACGTTGAACCTGTAATGTCACCCAAAGGGTTATACGACTATTTTATTCATGCGGAGAACCCTGATAAAACTCCTTACGAAATTGAAGATATCGAAAGTGGATGTGGGTTTGAACTGGATAAATTTCTAGTACAACAAAATACTGATGATTTTACAACCAAGGTCATTGATACGATTGAACGAAAGGACTTCACAGAGTTTGAAGAACTGGTATGGTACGCCCGAGATAATAATACCGCTCTACTGGAACTAATCATTGAACGAACCTACTTTTTCGCTCGTTATCTTGATTCACGTCGGCATAATCCGAAACGTCTAGAAAAAGTAATTAAAGAACAGAAAGGAACAGCTGATGGACATTATTAAACTAAACCAAATTGAAGAATTACTGAACACACTTATTGCCATCATTCAGAAAGGACTTAAAAAAAATAGTTTCTACGGAATCGTCACACAAAAAGAACTTTTGAAAATTTTACAGATTTCTCCAAATACTTTGAAATCATGGGAAAGCAAAGGTTTGAAACGGCTTGAACCACCAATTGAAGGAACACGTACCATTTATTACAAAATGGAAGATGTTATTGACTTTTTAACTATTTAACTTCAAAATGTGCTAGAATGAAATTATCAAACAAAGAATGTGAGGGTTCTATTCTAGCCTTTTGATTGTCCGAAGAAAGAGGCTCTATGAGTAAAGAAATCATTCAACACAATAATAAAAAGATAACAAAAATCACCAAACAAAATGGTGATATCAGCTATTCACTCAAAGGTGTTTATATTGGAACTGATGTAAAGACAGGTAAACGAATCACCAAAACTATTACTGCTAAGACATTGAAATCTTTAGATAGAAAAATTGTTGAAGCTAAAATTGATTTTGAAAAAGCTGGCTCTACTATTAAAGAAACTATCCAAATTGATAATTTTGAAAGTCTAGCTGAAATATGGTTTAGCAACTTCAAAACTTGGGTATCATCTCAAAACACCATTAACCGAGTTAGAGGCTATCTTGATACCTATATCATTCCACAATTTGGAGAATACAAACCTGAACAGATTGAACCTGCTGATATCCAACTTTGGGTAAACAAATTAGCTGAAAAAGCAAAGAAGTACGTTGATTCCGGGGTGAAACGTGCCCCAAAAGGGAATGCTAGAGATTTTGGGGCAATAGCTCACAAGGTTAGTGATATTTTTGACTTCGGTATTACAAATTGTGGACTAACTACTAATCCTGCTAAAACAATTAAAATTCCTCCAAAACCAAAATCTAACAAAGAGCGTGTCATGGTACTTCATGATGACGACCTGAAACACTGGTTGTCTTACCTTGAAAGCTTGCCAAATACAAGAGCAAATAGACGCTTTAAGGTCATTTGTAACACACTATTAGCATCTGCATTACGAATTAGCGAGTTACTAGCGTTAGAAATTACTGACCTTGACTTTGAAACCAATGAAATTCTTGTCAGTAAAACTCTGATGTGGAAAACCGCAAATAAGAAACTAGGTAGCAAAGGGGAAATGATTTGTAAAAAATCTCCCAAAACAGATTCTGGAAATCGTAGAGTTGCTGTTCCACTTTCAGTCATAGAAAGCCTCAAAGATTTTCATGAAGAAATGACTATCTATTTTGAAAAACACGGTCTACCGAAGTCCAAGCTCATCTTTCCAACAATTTATGGTAACTATATGTGCGATAGAAATGAAAGAGCAACCCTTAAAAAGCGATTGTCCGCTTTAGGACTACCCGATTATGGTTTTCATTTATTCCGCCATACACACGCTTCTATGATGTTAAATGCAGGTATGAACTGGAAAGAGTTGCAACATAGAATGGGACACAAGTCAATCAAAACAACTATGGACACATACGCTGAACTAGCACCTAAAAAGAAATTTGAGGCAGTGAATATTTTCTTAAATAAAATGGAAGAACTAGCAAATTAATTTCATCACTACCTTTAACACTACCTTTTTACTTCAAAAGCCCATAATCCTTGATATGACAAGGTTTATAGCTTAATCATTTAACCCTTACTGAGGTAAAATAAGGATTCAATACGAATCAATACAAAAGAAAAACGCTGATTTCAAGCGTTTTTTCTTTTTGTCAATTGCAGTTTATTGCACTGTATTTCAATTCAAACTCTACCTTTTTCTCTACCTTTTTATCGTAAAATCTGATTGGACACGGTTTGTGTCCAAGTTATTTATAAATAGCTTTATATCAACCTTTAGCAAGGTTGTACAACTTATTCATAAAAAATAAATAGATCTGATTGAAGACAAAGTCCTCAGAAGTTATACTTCTGGGGACTTTTCTTGCTTCGAAGGAGTATAATAAAAGAAAAGGTATTTGATGAGGTACTCCTATGTTTCACAAAGATAATCCTGAATATAATCGTCGTCAAATAGGTTTCTATACACTTGATGAACTTGTGCCTAAAGACCATTTTCTAAGAAAAGTTGAAGAAACGATTGATTTTTCTTTTATTTATGATGTTGTTGAGGATAGTTATTCTTCAGATAATGGTCGCCCTAGTCTAGCCCCTGTTTTGTTAGTTAAGATTCCTTTGATTCAATGTTTTTATGGCATTCGTTCTATGCACCAAACCATCAAGAATATCGAGGTGAATACGGCTTATCGTTGGTTTCTTGGCTTATCTCTGGATGATAAGGTACCACATTTTACAACTTACGGTAAGAACTATAGCTGACGCTTTCAAAATAAAGAATTGTTAGCACACATTTTTAGTCATGTGCTTCATCACGTTTTGGAGGCGGGGCTCATTGATCCCTCAGAAATCTTCATCGATGGGACACATATCAAGGCAGCTGCTAATAATCATAAGTACAAAAATGTTGTTGTTGATCAAAAAGCTAAATTCATGAGTGAACAACTGGATGTTGAGATTAATTTAGACAGGAAGAAGCATGCAAAAAAGTTCTTAAAGCCCGCCAAAAAAGGCGAAGCTAAATCTAAGAAACAATCAACGACTGATCCAGATAGTGGTTGGTTTCACAAGGGAGAACACAAGGAAGTCTTCGCTTATAATGCTCAGGTAGCTTGTGATAAACATGGTTGGGCCTTGGCTTATACAGTTGAAGCAGGTAACATCCATGATAGTCAGGCCTTTCCTGTTCTTTTCGCCAAGTTAGAACCCTTCTCCCCTGAATTCATTATTGCGGATTCAGGCTACAAAACACCTAGTATTGCCAAGTTTCTTTTAGAAAAAGAGATTACGCCAGTATTCCCTTACACTAGGCCAAGAGTAAGAGAGGCTTTCTACGTCCTAAAGACTTTGTCTATGACGAGCATTTTGACTGCTATCTTTGTCCAGAGAACCAGGTATTAACTTACCGTACAACGACACGTGAAGGTTATAGAGAATATAAAAGTAATCCCGAAATTTGTAAGACCTGTCCCTTGTTAGCGATTTGTACTGAAAGTCGCCAGCACCAAAAAGTTGTTGTGCGTCATATTTGGAAAGATGCCTTAGAAATCTGTGAAGATATCCGTCATCAAAGTGGGATGAAGGAACGGTACCAACACCGGAAAGAAACGATAGAACGTTTATTCGGAACAGCTAAAGAATATCATAACTTGCGTTATACCAGAGAAAAAGGAAAGTCCAAAATGGAAGATAAGGTTGGGCTTACTTTGGCATGTCTAAATATCAAAAAATTGGTAAAAATGATGGTAGGGAAGACCTGTTATTTTATCCAAATACCTCAATATTATTGGATTATGGGAGAATTAAGTGTGAATATAAAAAAAGACAAACATCAAAAACGATGTTTGTCTTCATTCTGAATCAGAATTTTAATAGGAATTCTGATTTTTTTATGCAAATCCATTTAAAAGCCAAAGGGTGTTTAATTATTATTTATTAAAATATAGATAAATATCATTTGATTAGTATTTGTTAAGTAGGAGTGCTTAATTCAAACGACCTCATTATAATGCTTATCACATACATTAAAATAATAAAAAATTGAAAGAAGGTTGAAAAATAAAAATAACATGCTATAATTATAGCGTCTATATGAATAGGGAACATGGGTAGTAGTAACTCGAAGCCAACCTGTTTGTAATATTTTGACTCTTTTGGGGAGAGTTGAATGATTACTTGTTGGTACTTGGTGCTGTGTGATATGGTATTGGGATAGGGTTATCATACCGATGTTTTGATTTGTAAGATGGGGATAGAGCGTAAGTAAAGGGGACGCTCTTTAAAATGGGGAGAAGTTTTTATGAAATATATGTAAATTAGCAATACTGCTGGATTCAAAAACACTTTTATTAGCAAAGCGTTTTTTCTCCTGCAGTTTTTTTTATTTATTAAATAGTGTATTTTTAAATTCGGGGGAGAAGACTAGAAAATCTCAAAACAATTGATATCCTTGGATGATATGACTTAGTTTTCTTGTCTTACTTCTTGAATTTTATACGTAATGATAGTCTTTTTATTGAGACCTTTTTCTTTATCTACTTTACATCATTTGCAAAACAAGACCAATAGCGAGGGCATTCCCTTTAATGCTTTTGGAGAAAGGATAACTCATTTTCCTTTTTATTGGGGATAATAAAGTGATAATGTAGAGTCTTATTTGTCAATATTATATTGATTTCGTATAGGTCATAGGGGGGGATCTTATGGGAAAATTAAATATTATGGTTGTCTTTGGGACAAGACCAGAGGCAATTAAGATGGCGCCGTTAATTCTTGAGTTGAAAAAAACATCAAGAAACCATTAATACTATTACAGTAGTCACAGCTCAACACCGTCAAATGCTTGACCAGGTTTTGGAGACTTTTGAAATAGTTCCTGATTATGATTTGGATATCATGGGAAAAAAATCAATCACTTCAGGAAATTACTTCTAAAATTTTGGCTAATTTTGATCCAGTTGTTAAGAAAGAACAACCTGATTTGGTTTTAGTTCATAGTGATACTACAACAACTTTTGCTGCTGGATTGGTTGCATTTTACAATAAAGTAAGTATTGGTCACGTTGAGGCTGGGCTTAGAACTTATGACAAATATTCACCATATCCAGAGGAAATGAATCGTCAGGTGACGGTTGTGACTAATTCTATCCATCATGCTGTTAAGCTGGTAGATCTCGGTATTAGTACTAGGATTATTGGTGGTAAGGTTAAACATTCAACAGATGCCTCTATTGGAAGTACAGCTCTGGAACAAATCAGACAACTGAATTTTGATTGTGCTTTCATTGGTGCTAATGGAGTTGATGCCAATTATTTCACAACGCCAGATATGGAAGAGGCGGTCATTAAACGAACAGTGATAGCTAATGCGCAAAAAGCCTATGTTCTAGCTGATGCTTCTAAACTTTCTCAACCTATGCTAAGGTAGCCGAGGTTGAGAAAGTAACCATAATCACAAATGCTTCGGAAGAAGGGCTCCTTAAATAATTAAAAGAGAAAACGAGGGTTATTGAAGTATGATTTATACTGTGACGCTAAACCCATCAATCGACTTCATTGTTCGTATCGACAAGGTAGAGATTGGTGAAGTTAACCGTATAGAGAGTGATGATAAATTCGCTGGCGGTAAGGGTATTAATGTCAGCCGTATTCTACAACGTTTAGGAATTGACAATACTGCTACGGGCTTCATCGGTGGTTTTACAGGACGTTTTGTTACAGACAGTTTGGATGCTGAAGGTATTAAAACTACTTAGAATGGTGAGACTGTAATGGTATTAGGAAAAGTAAGTGATTTTTTAATCAAGCATCAAAGATTGTTAACATACTTAAGTATTTTTGCTGCGTTAATGTTATTAATGCGCTTAGTGTATGATGATGTTTTGATTGACCATGATAATCCCATCGTTTTAGCAATCTTTATAGGAATACTAGTTCTTTGGACCCTAGCATCTTACCTTAATCGAAGACAGCATATGCTATCCCACTTTATCTTACAGAGTTCGAAACTTATTAACGTCTATGCTGTAGACTTAGATTATCGTTTTATTGCGGTTAATAAGAATGATATTCGGCTCATGGAAGAAATCTTTTATTTCACTCCCAAAATTGGTGACTTTCCAATGAATTATCTTAATAGTGAAGATGCTGCGCGTTTAAAAGCAAATGTTGATCGTGCGAAAAAGGGTGAAACATTTATATTTATGGATACTATTAAGACAGGCGACAAAACGCTTTACTGGCAAAATATGTATTCTCCCATTTATAACAATCGCCAAAAAGTGATTGGTGTTTTTTGTTTTGTTCTTGATGTTACAGAGCAGAGACTTCATGAACTTGAAATACAGAGGATGGCATACGAAGATGTTTTAACACGGGTTCATAATCGACGATATATTGAGCTTGCTTTTGAGGAATGTCTGACACGTAAAGAAGAACAAATTACGGTTATTATATCTGATTTGGATAAATTCAAGGAAGCAAATGATACCTTTGGACATGCTACGGGAGATAAGATTCTAATTGAATTTGGTGATATTTTAACGAAGATAATGCCTGAAAGTGCTGTAATAGCAAGGTTAGGTGGAGATGAATTTGCGGTTTTACTCCCTGGAGTTTCTGAAAATCAAGCTGAATTTTTAATAAAACTTGTTCAAGCAGAAATGACTCTCAAAGATATGGGGATTACAGCATCTTTAGGTGCTTATACGGACTCTTATCAATCACATAAAAACTTCGTTGATTTTTTTGCAATAGCTGATAAGAAAATGTACGAAAATAAAAGTCAGAAAGGAAAATCAAATGTTTGACATTATTCTAGTCGATGACGGTAGTGGAGCTGATTTTGCACCGTTATTTGCAATAGCTGATAAGAAAATGTACGAAAATAAAAGTCAGAAAGGAGAACGTCGATGATGTTTCAAGATGTTGTTATTGTCATTCCTGCCTATGAACCTGATGACCGTTTGTTGGAACTTTTGAAAAATATTCGGGATAAGGAAAATCAAATGTTTGACATTATTCTAGTCGATGACGGTAGTGGAGCTGATTTTGCACCGTTATTTGCAATAGC
>NZ_JACLQJ010000003.1:0-71255 GCF_016648665.1 Streptococcus sp. 23.2 | reverse complement strand
AAGGAAAATCAAATGTTTGACATTATTCTAGTCGATGACGGTAGTGGAGCTGATTTTGCACCGTTATTTGCAATAGCGCAGAGTGACTATGCATGTCATTTGCAAAGACATGATGATAATAAAGGAAAAGGTCGTGCTTTAAAAACGGCTATTTCATATATTTTGGACAATTTTCCTAATGCCAAAGGAATTGTGACGATTGATTCTGATGGTCAACATACCTACGAAGACATGATGAAATGTTTGGCTGAATTTTTGCAACATCCTGATAGTTTGGTGCTGGGTGTTAGAACATTTGAAAAATCTGTTCCTTTACGTAGTAAATTTGGAAATTTATTGACAAGAGACGTCTTGGGGGCTATGACAGGTATGAACGTTTCTGATACGCAAACGGGGCTTCGTGTGATTCCTATGTCATGGTTGCCAAAACTCTTAACCGTGGAGGGTGAACGGTATGAATTTGAGATGAATATGTTACTTGAGGCAAAAGAGGACAATATTCTGATTTGTGAAGTTGGCATTGCAACGATTTATTTGGATGAAAATCAGTCGTCGCATTTTGATGCGATTCGTGACTCGATTAGAATTTACAAGGTTTTCTTCAAGTACATTTTTTCAGCATTGTTTTCCTTCTTGGTTGATATTGTTGCTTTTACGATTTTAATTTCTTTGTTTAATGGATTGAGTTTTAGTGCGGTGACGTTAGCTTCGATTTTAGCGCGTGCGATATCATCTGTTGTTAATTTCACCTTGAATCATAAGGTGGTCTTTAAACGAGGTCAATCAAATAGTGCGATAAAATACTTCACTTTGGTGGTAGTACAGATTGTTTTGTCAAGTTTATTGGTAACAGTTCTAGGAAATGCCTTGACGACGCTGCCAATTTCATTGGTGAAGATTTTAGTTGACGGTACACTTTTCTTTGTCAGTTATTTTGTGCAAAAACATTTGATTTTTAGTGGAGGTGAGAATGAAGACTAGTAAGAGGATACTCTATTTCGTTGCATTTGTAACGACTGCCTTTTATTTAACTTGGCGTTTGGTGGCGACTATTCCGTGGCATGATTCATGGTTTGCGCTGATCTTTGGGATTTTATTGTGGGGAAGTGAGGTAGTTTCAGCCATTACAGGCTACATTCTCATTTGGAATAAGCAAAAGGACTTTGAGCTTAAAAAGCCTGAGATTGCTAAGGAGCGTTACCCAGATGTGGATGTTTTGATTGCAACGCATAATGAGGATCCAGAGTTGCTTTATAAGACGATTAATGCCTGTACTTTTATGGAATATCCTGATAAGTCTAAGGTGCATATCTACGTCTGTGATGATACCAATCGTCTAGAAGTTGCCAAATTGGCTGATGAGCTTGGTGTTGGTTATTTTGGTTTGGCGGATAATAAAGATGCCAAATCAGGAAACTACAATAATGCTTTACGTCAGACGTCATCACCTTTGGTGGCGACATTTGATGCGGATATGATTCCTTATCGTGAATTCCTGTTGGAAACTGTGCCTTATTTTGTTGAACAAGTTGAGGCTTATGAAAATGGTGACGATTATGATAAGTCAAAAGTTGGTTTGATTCAAACGCCACAAAGTTTTTACAATGCTGATATTTTCCAATTTAACTTGTTTTCAGAATCAACCTTACCAAACGAACAAGATTTCTTTTCCAAAGAAATTAATGTTTGCAATAATTCGCACGGTGCAGCGGTTTATACGGGGTCTAATACGGTTATTTTCCGCAAGGCGATTGAAGATGTTGGTGGTTTTCCGACAGATACCATTACGGAGGATTTCGAGCTAGGTGTTCGGATGAATGCGGCTGGTTATGTAAATTATTCGACGAAAAGTCCAATGGCTAGCGGGTTAACGCCAACAGATTTGAAGAGTGTCATCAAACAGCGCGCGCGCTGGGGACGTGGCGTTATTCGCAGTAGCTACAATATGAATATCTTCTTTAATCCCAAATTGACAAAGGGGCAAAGAATTGTTTATATTAATGGCTATCTTTATTGGTGGTCTTTCTTTAGACGGTTATTGTATATCTTGGCACCGATTTTATATACGGTTTTCCATGTGCGTGTGGTGGTGTCAAATATCTGGCTACTGTTCCTATTCTGGTTGCCAAGTTACGCATTGACACACTTGTCAATGCGAGAAGTCTCAAAACAATACCGAACACAGGTTTGGGGAGAAATTGTGGAAACGATTTTTGCTCCGTATTTGTTTATTCCCATGATGTTGGAGTCCTTTGGCATTAGCGAAAAAAAATTTAAGGTGACACGTAAGGGAAATGATACGTCGTGGACGTTGTACCTTTATGCGCTTCCTTATCTTGTTTTATGGGGATTAGCCGTTTATGGGTTGGTGACTTTTAACTATGGAAAATTTGGTTCAGAGCTTTTTTATGGAAGTATTATCAGTTTTTGGTTGATTTATCATATCATCAATTTGACCTTTGCGATTTTCTGTGCGCTTGGTCGTCCGATTTATCGCTCAAGTGAGCGTTTTACTGTTGATGAAGCTATGGTTATTGAGGTTGATGATGATTCTTACCAAGTGAGAGTCTGTGATATTTCAGAAACGGGGATTTCATTCTATACGGATTTACCATTGTATTTGCCGAAAGAAAAAGAACTGACGCTTAATTTGCAATCACGTGATTACCATGCGAGGGTAAAAGGTCATGTTGTTCGTGTTTTTGCGATTGATAATGGTTGGCGCTACGGCGTTCAATTTTCAGAAATTCCTGAAGCTGATAAGCGCGAATTTTATCAGTACATTTATGACCGCATTAATCACAATCTTCCGAAGGAAAAAGACCCTTGGATGACAACATGGGATGATTTATTTGAGAACTTTAGTCAACGTTTCCAAAATAATGAACGTCCTGTTTCAGCCTATGACCAAGTAGCTTTTCCGAAAGTTCGTGTTAATGAAGAGGTTCAGGTTGCTGGAAAAAAATGCCAGCTTAGAAAGACAGATTATTATTACATGACATTTTCTGGAAAATTGACAAATCCTAAAAAAGAACCGAATGTCGCATTTACCTACAAAGATTTGCCAATTCAGTTGACTTTTGTGTCCTATGATATTGATAGAGACGAATCGCTTTATAGAGTTACCAATTTAGCGGATTTGGATAGCTTACCTGCTTTTAAAGCCTTAGCAAATGAATGGAGAGGGAGAGTATGATTAGTATTGCTAGATTACTGTTGTTCTTTGTGATTACCATGGGGTACAATGCCTTTTTCCGTAATACTGTGAAGATGAATCGCAGTCTGACATGGGTGTTTACATTTTCAGTCATTACATTGGTATTGTACCTTGGTAGTTTGTTAGGCTTTATGTTGCAGACCGTGTATGCCATTTCTGTTTTGGGCTGTCTTTTGAGTCTTTATTATCTTTGGGCGGTATGGAAAAAGAAATATCGCTTTAGGAGACTTGATTATATTGCGCTTGGAATGATGGCTTATTTGCTTTTGTTTGGAATAACGCTCTGGCATTCACCGCTTTTACATTATGATAATTTTACGCATTGGGCAACGATTGTAAAATTTTTCCATATCAATAATGCTTTGCCAACACAGCAGGATACGATTATTAGTTATTATACCTATCCTGTTGGAAGTTCACTTTTCATTTATTTTTTCACGACTATCGTAGGCTTTTCAGAAGGTAGTATGTTGGTCGGGCAATTCTTCTTGATTGCTTCCAGTCTTTATGCCATGTTTGCGGCACTTCGTGATGATCGACGTGTCTTAATGGTTAGCATGATTTTTGCTTCGTTTGCTGTTTTTAATACGTTCAACGTTGCTATTCGATTAAATAATTTGCTGGTTGATTTTCTGCTTCCGGCCTTGGCCTTGGCAGCCATAGCAGGTTGTTTTGTCTATCGTAATCGTTTCTGGTTTTTGTCGCTAAATACGGCGGTAATTCTTGGATTATTAAGTATCGTCAAAGTAAGTGGACTTTTCTTTGTCGCTCTCGTTTTAGTAGTTTATGTGGTTTGTATTGTGCGTTTACTTGTTCGTAAAAGAGCACGTTTAAAAGCACTAGTGCTGCTCATAATGACCTTGCTAGTCAGCTGTCTTCCTTTTGTTATTTGGCAAAAGCATGTGACGGATAATTTCCCAAATGCCTCAAGTGCCAAGCATGCGGTGTCCATGTCAGAACTTGGTCAGGTATTGACTGGAAATCTGTCAGGCGACCCACAAAAAATTATCACTCTTTTTGTCAAATCGGTGTTTACGTTTGACAGTTTGGCAAGCAATGGAATTTTGATAATCAATCTGATTATGCTGTTTGCCTTTATTGTGATTGGCATTCGTTTGAAATATAAGAAATTTGTCTTGTTGACTTGGGGATTTGTTGATATTTCGATTGTGACTTACTATATTGGCATTTTACTCATGTATCTGACAGCAATGCCGACTGATGAAGCGTTAGAATTAGCAGGATTTGAGCGCTATGCTTCGAGCATCGTTATCTTTGCTTTTGGTTGTTTGACCATGGCTTTAGCATGGGTAATGGACAAGTGTCTGTATGAAAACATCATTAGTAAACGTAATGCTAGGTCTTACAAGAGCTTATTTAATAAACACTTGTACCAATACGCGAGCCTTGTTTTGACAGTTTATGCCATTGGAATGTTCTTGTCAGAAAATAATAGCATTGTTTACAATAACAATCAGGAAACAAACGAGGTCGTAAAAGAAATTCATCAGTTTACTGGAAGTCAGAGTAATTCGTCAACGGATAGAATTTTGGTTGTAACAGCAGATAAGGAGAATGTAGATAATTATTTTGTCCAATATGCTAGTCGTTATTATCTGTGGGATGTCAATGTTGATGCCAGAGAAAATTTTGTGTCGGCTGACCAAGAATTTTTAGATTTAATGGCATCATACAGCGACAGCGCAACAAGTTATTACCTCGGCAATGAAAATATCGATACTAGAGATGGTTCCAATTTAACAGACGATGACTTTATTGCACTCTTAAAAACGTATGACGAAGTCTTGATTTTAGATGACCATTATACCTTTAATGCCTTGACGAAAAAACTATTTGGTCGGACATATTCCCCAGGATTGTATAAAGTATCAGATATTCTTGCTGGAAAAGGGTAAGTTTTCTAGCTTTATCAAGCATAAGTCTTGATATTTCAAATAAAATATTCTATTATAACAAAAAATATGTAGAAGGAGGCGGAGTTTGTGACTTCGCCTCTTGTAGTGCTCAAAAGACTTTCTTGAACATTGGAGAGGAAGCTAAGATAAGTCCGTTTGAATTATCTGCTCTACTCATCACACAAAGCGAGGTCCTTAAAAGATACAATCCACGTTCCACACACTCAACACTAGCATAGAAAAATCTCATATCTACAAAAGCAATATCAGATTTTGGTTCTCGTGAACAATCAAAATAGCCCTTTATCTATCTCTTTTATAGTTGTTTTCCCAATATTCCCTTTCACCTTTTCCTATGCCTTCTGGTAGTTGCTTCAAACATTGTCCATACTTTGATATTTAACAATTTCAGTTATTTCAGCCAAAGAAAGTCGATGGGATGCTCTGCTAAAGTCCGTATCGAAGTAATCAACCTCTTCTATTTCAACTAAAATCTCATAATTTTGACCAAGATAATATTTAATTTCAGACGGTACTAACTTCTCTGATTCTTACTGAAGTAAAATAATTGAATTAAAAACCATGAAAATAAGATTTTCATGGTTTTTCTATTACTCAAAGAGGATCTCCTATGACAAAAATAGAAACATTTAGATGGCGTATGTGGCATGTTTATCTCCTTATTTTTATAACCATTCTACTTACAGGTACATTCGTTCGATATGGTTATAGACTTCAAGCCGATTATTCTTTAGACGATAGACTTTACGACTATACTAACAAAAAAGTTACTGTAACATCCTTTCAAAACGTCAAAATAGGAAACTTTAACGTTTTAGGTGTTAAGTTTGGAAATGAGAAAGCACTGGAGAGAAGTCAATTAGTCGTCGGTCGCACCTATCTAGCCTTCCAAGAATCTAGGTATAAAGCATCTAAACACAAGAAGGACCCTAAAAATTATGATATTATTCACTTTTATCAGCTTGGTAAAGATACTGGAAAAGGATACACTATTAATGTACTAGACCTTGCTAAGAAACTAGGATATGATGATCCCGGTTCCATGGATAATACCATGTTCTCCGATGGTAGGAATGAGTTTGTGAAATTTTCATCCTATGACAACGAAAAAGTATTCTATGTCAATTTACGCACCCATAAGGCAACTAAAACCAAACCAGCAAAAGTCAGTCAATACTACGGATTTGCTAAACCTTACCGCTATCTCCTTTCAAAGGATAATTTTTCTATAGGTCATAAAGATGATCCCCTCACTATCAACTCCATGCCCCTTATCTGGACCAAAGAAAGAAATTTTGCTGATTACAAAGATCAAGACGATAACGAATACAGTGACCAATCGCTCAAAAAAAGAGTCAGCCTAATTATCGTAACAACTGATTCACTTAATTTGGATGATGCCATTAAACTCCAAAAAGAGTTAACACCAGATAAGGAGGATATCTATTGGTATTTTACAAGTACTGATACAACGACTGGACACCCTGAGCAAGTTAAAAGTCAAAAAGATTACAACCTACTAGTTAAGGAGAGTCATAACTAATATGGTAAAAAATAACTTCAAATACCTTAAAATTACTATACCCTTGATTTTATTATTGACCATGATTGCTATCTTTTTCTATTACAATGCTCAAGAAAATATTAAAGGGTTTTATAAAACTCGTGGATTTCAAGGAAAGGTGCAAATAACTGGTATCGGATGGGCAGATAAAATTACTTATCGTATGAATAAAGAAGATGAGGTTAAACATTACCTGATTTTCCATATTGATTATCAAGAGACCATTAATAACAAAAAAGAACATGTAAATACTCAACTGCCTCTCCATATTCAAGATTTACTCTATCCTCACATTGCTAGCCCAACAGAAAGCGACTCAGATTTTAGTCGCCAAAATAGTGAATATAAGATTTTACCTGATGAAAGAGAATATGGGGACGACTTTGTTAAAAAGTCTATTAAAATCAACCCTAGAAATCAAAAATTTATCAATGATATCTCTAAAGCTCTAAGATCCGAGAAAGATTTAAAAAATATTATTGTTCAGATAGAACCTGTACCATACACGACACTCTATACTTATGAGAGGGGACATTCTAAAGCGCTAGGTGGCTATTATGATTTTTCACTTAAAGATACTCTACGAAACAAACAACTTACTGTCCAATTGAGTTTTCCTTCTGGTTCCACGACTAAAGAAATTGACTTACATTCTCAATTAGAACAGGTACTTAAAAACTCTGAACTACCAGATGGATGGTATATCTTAAATCAAAATAACGACTTTCCAAAAGAGGTACATATTGATGACAATCAAATTAGAATTAACTGAAGAAAGAACTCAAAGAGAATTATCTGAGGAAGAATGGGCTTTCCCTATTTGGAGATGGGCGGCTTTCTCACTATTTGACACCCTAATACTAGTTAGTCCCTTGACAAGAGAATTGATTTATCCTGGGGGAAGTGATTCTCGGTTTTACCTAGGTAAATCATTGGGTAACTTGATGCTAGATGATACACAACGCTTCATCTTTATTATTATCATTCTAACTCTTTTGCTACCTGCTTTTGCCTTAATCATAGAAAGCCTATTATTTTCAAAAGGATATCCTCTACTTTCAATAATATGTAGCTGTCTAATTTTTGTTAGTGCAACAGTCCTATTTGTCTACAGTCTCAGTATTGTCCCAGATTTTTGGAGCTTTACTATTTATAGTTATATGCTTTACCTTCTCTTCAACATAGGTAACTCCCTCAGAAAAATCAATAGAATCATCAATCTTAGGCAGAATAACACCAAAGCATAACAGCCTCTATCCACATAATACTCCCCTTTGAGCATAGGAATGACACAAACGAAACAAATAAATCTTGTCTACTCTAAAGTTGACCACCTAGCTAAAAGCTTCGATATTAATTTTAAAAATCATTTTAGGAATACTCTAGACTCATGTCCCAGAAATAAATCTCACTCCTTTGGTAGCAAATAAACAATGTAATTCATAGTAAAAAGATCAACATATTATTGTTGATCTTTTATTTTCACTCTAAATATTTCAGAATTTCTGTAAACCTATGTGTAAACATAGCTGTCATTCCCCATATGTTTTCTGTCAAGTTTCTGTAAAAGGGGATATGACGTTCACTGTACCCAAAATTGTATTTTTCTCTGTTCTTTACCAGGAAAAAAGGGAAATCTTTCGCATCACTCAAGGTAGAAGTCACTTTATAATAAATCGGATTCTCTGTCAATAAGGTGTCAATACAAACTGTAAACAACCGTTCTACCTCTTCATTCGGATGAATATCCTCCCAATTTTCTATATTTATCCTTCCAACAAAGCAATGGATGGTTCTCCCCTGATGAATCAGATAATCAATCTCTCCCCAAATGTCAATTTGATCAGGAAATAAGTTTAGTTCCTCACAAGTTTCTCGTATAGCAGCTTCTTGAAAAGTCTCACCGTCTTCGACACGGCCACCAGGAAAAGAAACCTCACCTGGTTGAGAAATATGCTCACTTCGTACTTGGTAAAGGATTTGATACTTATCAGTTTTTACATCATATATCAAGGGTAAAAGCACTGCATAGCGTCCTTTCTCCCCTAGTGGCTTTGGCTCGTAATGAGCTAGTTTATCTTTAATAGTCATAAGAACTCCTTGACTTCATATTATCATAAAAAAGAAGTTATCCCTATTATATAAATTTTATATATATAAAATATTGACATATCTTTCTAAAAGAGATACACTCAATGTGTAAAATAATTATATATAATTTTTATACATATCCTAAAAGCAAAGGAGCACATTATGTATTTTCCAACATCGTCAATCCTGATAGAGTTCCTAATACTAGCTATTATAGATAGAGAAGACTCTTATGGCTATGAAATTAGTCAAACCATTAAGCTTGTGGCTAATATCAAGGAGTCAACACTTTATCCTATTCTAAAAAAGCTTGAAAAAGCAGGCTATATGACCACTTATAGCCAAGCGTATCAAGGGCGTAAACGTAAATATTACAGTATTACCCAAGAGGGAAAAAATCAACTTCAATTTCTTAATGAAGAATGGTTAACCTATAAAGAAACTCTGGATGGTATTGTAGAAGGGAGATTAAGACATGACAAGGACTGAATATATAGCCAAATTAACAAAATATCTACGAAAATTACCACAAAAGGACTACGAAGAGGCCCTCGAATATTTCATGGAATATTTTGAAGAGGCCGGACCTGAAAATGAAGCTCAGGTTATTGCAGAATTAGGTACACCTAAGGAAGCAGCACATGAAGTCATTAGTCGTCTTCTAGACGAAAAGATTATTGAGGAAAAGAGTAGCTTACGTAATAAAACAACTATCCTCTGGATTGCGATTCTAGCTGTTTTAGCCAGTCCAGTCGCCTTACCAATTCTACTATTCTTCCTAGCTATGCTATTGACACTTCTTTTGATCATTTTTGCAGTCATAGTGACTGCCTTAGCTCTTACTTTTGCCTTGCTCATTAGTGGTATTTACACTTTCTTTACAAGCTTCTCTCTCTTAAATGTTTCACTAGCTTCAACACTGTTTGGAGTAGGTCTAGGTCTATTGATGTTTGGAGGAGCACTCTTACTGCTTTTGATTTCATTTGAAATATGTAAACTTATTGTAAAGCTAATTACCCTATTGATTAAATGGCTCATCAAGAAAGGAAGAAAATCATGAAAACTTGGAAAAAGATTGTCCTCGGAGTGTCTCTTATCTCTCTATTTTTAGGAGGAGGATTAGTATCTTGGGGTTATAGCCAAGGTGGCTTAACAGATTTACAAAATAAAACTATAAGTGAGCAAGATTATGTCAAGAAAGAAGTTGAGGACTTCAATAAAATTGATATTAAAAGTAGTAGCTACAATGTGCTTATAAAAAATGGTGACGTTGACAAAGCAACGCTTTCTTACTACCAAAAAACAAAAAATCCAATTGACACATCTGTAAAGGATGGTCAATTGACTATCAATGATAACAACTCTGAATTAGATTCAACTTCTAACAAACATATTAACTTTTTTGGATTAAAAGATTTAGTAAGACTTTCTACTCTCAACGAGGAAGTCAGAAATAAAACCATTGTCATTACACTCCCTAAAAAACAAACGATTGATTTTTTAAAGGTTGATTTAGCAACTGGAAATCTAGATTTAAGCAATAGCACCATCAAACAAGCAGATATCAATCTAAATGTAGGGGACCTAACTTTTACTAAAATGATTGTCAGCAACCTAAAAGCTAACCTTGATGTTGGTAGTGTTGATAGTAATCATACACTTTTTACTAACTCAGATTTATCTATTGCAATGGGAGATTACTCTGGAGATAACCTGATTTTCAATGGTCACAATAAACTTGATGTTACATCCGGTGATATTGAAATAGCTCTAAAAGATTACACGCTCAATGTTCAAGCCGATAGTCATTCAGGAGAGGTGGACATCACAAATAACCTTAAGATTTCAAAGGATAACACACTAACCATTACCTCAGACCTCGGTGATATAACTGTTGAATAACATAAAAAGCCAGCTCACATTAGAGCTGGCCTTTAGTTTATTCATTTTCAGACTTTGGTCTATAAATAATAATACCTACAACTACAAAAATAAGTAAGAAAATGAATAACATACGTACTTGATCTGAGATCTGTCCTGTCATTGAAATAGTTTGACGAAGACCTGATACGGAGTAGGACATTGGTAAGAATGGTTGGACGACCTTAAAGAACTTAGGACTAAGTTCAATTGGATAAGTCCCTGCACTAGAACCTAGCTGCAAAAGGAGCATAATCATAGAAGCAAATGCACCATATCTATCATCCCAACCCACAAGGGCTGTAACGAGCGCCATTAAAGTCCATGCTGCAAGGAGAATCATACCAAATGTAGCTAATGGATGATTTGGTTCAACTCCCACAAATCGAATGGCAATATAAAGGGCAATTGCAGACATAGTCGTAATGATACCATTGATAAAGAACTTATTCTTAGCCCAATCAAAACGGCTCGTAAAGTTTCTTCCCGTCAAGCTCTTAGCAAAGATAACATTAGTTGAAAGAGCGACAACCATAAGAGAAACAGAAATCATATATGGAGCCATCCCCACACCATTAGTGTCAACCTTATCCTTATCAGTTTTCTTCTCTTTAAGCGGAGCACTAACCATTTTTGCATTGTCTGAGTTTACAGAAACAAGAGATAATTGCTGATTAGCCTTATTTAATGAATCAGACAATGTAGAAAGGTTAGTTGACAAACTTGTCAATCCATTTGTTAAGGTATTTCCGCCCGTTGCTAATTGTTGAGCACCTGTATTGAGAGCACTTGTACCACTCTGAAGAGTAGCAAAACCAGTCATTAAACTACTACTGTTAGCATCTAGAGTTTGAGCACCACTGGCAATCGTTGATACAGCACCAGTATAAGTTGACAAACCAGTTGAAAGTGCGCTTGCACCTGTTGCTAGAGTACTTTGAGCAGTTGACACACCTGAAGCCACTTGAGTTGCTCCTGGTGATAATTGATTGACAAGTACTGAATTGACATTAGCAATATTAGCTTGCATTGATGATACCGTTGAGGAAGCTACAGGGAGAAGAGCATTCGCCGAACTTGCAATGCCTGAAATAGACGTTTGTAGAGAAGCCAAACTACTTGAATCTCCACTACTAGTTGTTGTCGTACCTGTCAAGCTAGATAAAGCAGTTGACATACTTGACACATCAGATGCAATAGTTGAAGCATAGCTACTAGCTGTAGATCCTACATTACTAATTGCAGATGTAATCTCTGCTTGTTGATCTGCCGTCAAGCTTTGATAAGCAGCTGTTCCTTGTACCGCAGCCAAATCATTTGCTTTATCAGTTGCACTAGCTGTAGCTATAGAGCTAGCTGCAGAAGAAATATTTGAAAGATAAGTCGCTATTGAACTTGTATCTACTGATGTTGTTGATGTTCCACTTGGTAATGATGTGTTACTTACCGCTGTATTAAGATTTTGAATTGCTGTATTTAAATCAGTTAAATTAGTTGATAGGGTTGACAACTGTGCTTGCTGTTCTTCAGATAAACTTGTTGCTGTAGCCATTTGACTGAGCGCTGTTGACAACGAATCTGCACCTGTAACTAAGGTATTCATGGCCTCTGCTCCTGATACAAATTGACCTGCAGCAGAATTAACAGCCTCAGAGTTCGCATTTAACTGTGACAAAGCGCCTGACAAAGTTGACACACCTGAAGTATAGGCAGACGCGCCTGAACTCAAGGTATCAACACCTGTAGCCAATGTTTGTGTAGATCCAGCAAGAGTTCCTAAGCCATTTGATAAGGTCTGACTCCCTGACTGAAGTGCGCCTGCACCTGCATATAATTGACTAGCCCCATTCGCTGCAGTTCCCATACCACCCTGAAGTTGAGACATACTCCTAAAGACAGCTCCAACATAAGTTGATGTAATATTTTTAGAAACAGTATCCTTCAACTTAGACATGGCAGAATCGCTCATTTTTGAAGAAACGAAGCTATGTCCTGCTGTTGTTTGATAAGAAATTTCCATTTTCTTAGGATCATTTGTCAAAAGACTTGCTGCATTACTTGAGAGGTTTTCTGGAAAAGTGATTACCATATAGTAATCACCATCCTCAATTCCTTTTTGGGCTTCATTTTCAGTCACAAAGTGATAGTCTAGATTTTTGTTTTTAGACATATTGTCTACCATATCATGACCAATATTCAGAGTCTTATTCTGGAAACTAGCACTCTTATCTTTGTTCACTACTGCCACTGGTAAGTGTTTGACATTACCATAAGGATTCCACATAGAAGACAAAAAGATTAGATTATATAAAGCAGGTATCAATGAGACACCAATAATTGTTATCCAGAGCTTTGGACTTTTAAGAAGAGCCTTTAATTCTGCTAACATATTTCTCCTTTTTAGACATTGTGTTTATTTTTATGATATAATCAATTATAAACTCATTTACCTGAAAATCAATGTTAAACAATCGATTTTTGGACACATAGTCTAAAAGTGTATAAAAGGAGATTTGTATGTCAAAAGATCAAAGACGCGCGCAAACAAAAAAAGCTCTTTTAGATGCTTTAGTAATATGTCTTGAAGGCCAAGATTTCAATGATATTACTACCATTCGTCTGGTTCAAACAGCTGGGATTAGCCGTTCGAGTTTTTATACCCACTACAAAGATAAGTATGAAATGATTGATAGTTATCAGAAAGAGCTTTTCCACAAGCTAGAGTATATCTTCGATAAATATGAAGGAAAGAAAGAGGGAGCCTTTCTCGAAATCTTTGAATTTCTCACTCGTGAAAAGCTCCTATCAGCTCTATTGTCTACCAATGGATCAAAAGAAATTCAAGATTTTCTGATACATAAACTTCAGCGTATGATAGCTGAGGACTTCATTGTCCCTAGTGCTGAAGAAAGATCTCTAAAAGGATTTGAGAAAGACTATGCCAGTATTTATTTTGCGCACGCTATTTTTGGTGCTTGTCAAGCCTGGATAAATAAAGGAAAAAAAGAATCACCCCGAGAAATGACAGATTTTCTTCTACGATTTATTCCACAATAAAACAACTTCAAAAGCATAAAAAGCTGCAAACCATTTCAACAGTTAAAGCAGCTTTTTCTTTTACAATAAAATCCTTAAAATAAGGAAATGATAAGTGAAAGTAAGGTCAAGATTGCGGGTCCACCTTGCGTTAAAATAATTTTCTTATTTGCAGTTATAGCACCATAAATAGCAGCAAAGAAAACATTGAGTACAAAAACAGTTACAAGTAGCTGACTACTTGTGAAAATCCCATACAAGAGGAATACCGCAATCAAACCATTGTAAATCCCTTGATTTTTAAATAAGTGTGTAACAGAATCACGTTGAAGTTCTTCTTTACTCATATTGAAAACACGACTAGTCGTGTCTGAATGTGTCGCAAAAGTTTCCAAATACATAATATAGAGATGCTCCAAAGCAACAATCCCAGCTAAGATTAGTGTAATAATAGACATAGTAGCCTCCTTCTTAAATAACTTTGAGAGTATATCAAAAGTAAACTTTTAAAACAATATATTTACTTCATACAATTTGAAATATGGTAAAATAAAGAATGAAAGAGAGGTTCTTATGACAAAGACAGAAGTAATCCAACGTCTCCAAAAAGATTTGGGAATTCCTAGATTTCAGGCTTATATAGAGGATAAAGATTACTCCGAAGAGGAGTACGACCAACTAAAAAAAGATTTTGAAAGCTACTTCACCAACTACGTTTCAAACGTTTCAGCAGATTTTGAAGGCGGATTGGATAATAAATAATTTATACCTCAAAATCATCTATCATCATGTTACGAATCCCTTAGTCACTTTTATCAGACTAGGGGGCTTTTTAATATTCGAAAACAAAAAGCCGTCTCATTCTATGAAATAGCTTTAGGGAACTTGTAACTGAACAAACCTAGAAATCAATGATTTAAGACAAACAAAAAAGCCCATAATAACGGGCTTTTTGCAAAATGAATTTTAAAATTAAAGCATTTTGTTGTAGAGCTAAGCTAGGTTTTTCTTAGCTATCTATTCAACCTAAGAAGCTAGTAAAAACTAGCATTATATAGGAAGAAAGTTTTTATAGATTGCTTTACAATTTACCTAAAAGTTAGCAAATAGGTAAGCAAAATAGATTTACAACGTTGTCAATTTACGAGTTTAGCAGGCAAGAAACTAGCACCAGTAAGGTGCTTTTTTAGTTGTCCTCACCTAGTTCCTTTATTATATCCGATACCTTTTCTAAGCTCAAAATTTCGTGTGGCTCAACTCGTTCACCATCCAAAACATAGTCATGGATCTTACCATTCTTTCGGACAATCTGGACAGTATCACCTTTAATAAAACCATTGTCCATAGCCTCTTTAAATTCATCATAGGTTAGCATTATATTATTCTCCTTTCCTATACTATTCGTAATTAATACAGAAAAATACGTATCTTTTTTAGTAATTCTATTATAGCGAAAACCTCAGCATAAATTGGTATAGACACCCTATAAAAAACTGGAAAAATTGCGCGTGATGTAAGGCAACACCTTGTCGTGGCTCTCCAGACGGCAATATAGGGGCGGGGGTGCATTTAAAAATAGCCCGAATGTTATCGGACTATTCTTTGTATAGGGCGTGCTATGGACGTTATAGGGGTGTTTTAGTTTGTCTCTTTTGGGCTACCGTCTGGGTTAAGATAGCCTTGCTGAATACCCCATTCAACTTGGTCGTCATGCCATTGTTGACGTGCCTCATTCTGACCTTGCTCACGCGCAATCTCGGGTGAGTCTGCAGGTATGCCACCATAACCATACTGTTCTTGAGCTTGTTGTGACGTGTCTTGTGGTGGTGTTACTCCGTCAGCTTGCGTGCTAGGTGCTTGCTCGCTTTGTGTCGGTTGTTCCTGCGTTTGAGACGTTTCACTAGGTTTTTCTTTAGATGAACTATGTGAGCTATGTTTTGATACCTTTGTAACTGTCGTAGGTTTGTTTTTTACTTCCTTAGTTTTCTTACTTGGTTGCATAGTTACGATAGCAACAACAATTACAAGGATAGCTAATGGCAATATATACCACTTATATTTCTTAATGATACCCATATCTTCACCTTTTTCTACTTGGTTTCTATAACTCATTATAGACCAACTATTTCATTCATTCAATCCATTATCAAATATTGCTTTACTAATAACATTCCACTATTTATAGCGTTTCATTCCAACATTACCTATGCTTCACTACAACCCTTAGAATAGCTCTCAAAGCTCTTACAAATACGGTTAAACACCTTTGTAAGGTCTTCATCTTCCACGTACTCAATCACCAGTGTATAGGCGTTGTTAGCCTCGTTCTTGCTGATTGTGGTCTTTCCAGTCGGTTGTTCATACGTTCCGACCATGTAACCAAGGATAGCGCAAGATGTTGTCTGCGCGTGATCCATAGTTTCAAAGTCATGTTTGAAAGTGAACGACCTAGCGTTGTCAGTAAATAATTTAAGTGTCATGATGTTTCTCCTTTACTTAATCAGTATAAGTTACAAAGACACTATCTTTTAGGCTTTGCACACTTACAACTTTTTTATCAATCATAAAGTCATTGATACGAGTTTCAAACTCTACGTCGTTTTCAATTCTACCCTTTTCAAAACCAAATTTTTCATGTATTCCGTCTGATACGAGTTCCCTAGTAAATAGTTTAATTTTCATTGTTTGGTGTCCTTTCTTATTTTTCTAGCACACTTAGTACACTACAAAAAAGCAATGCGCTAAAAATAAACGTTGATATATCAAGGGTTTAGCACGGTTAGTACACAAAGTACACTTTTTTTTTGATATTTTCTCCTACGTACTTTTATTTTCTCCTACGTACTTTTTTATTTATTTTTATTTTATGTATTATATATTTTAAGTGTACTAGGTGTACTAGGTGTACTAAAGTATTGATATTAAAGCTTTTCTTTTTTTGATATACCGTACTAGAACCGTACTAGAACCGTGCTAGAAACTAAATTCTTTCATATCCACGCTCTTTTTTATCTCTTTTTTGGTTCTCTGCATGTTCTCTACCATTGGTATAAGCGTCAAAGTGCCAAGGGTTGTAAACTAATTTAGGGGAAAAATCCTCGAAAAATCTTCTTCCTTTTTTAATAGTTACTCCTTTAGCTCTAAACGTTTTAGGTAAAATTTGCTTTATCTGTTTGTGTAAAGCAGTTTCGTTTAAAAAATATTTGCTATTTCGGTGTTGTCTGCAATAGGCTTTAAAGCATTCAAAAACGTATCCGTTAGGGACGTACTTACATTGAATAACGTCATCATTGAAAAACCTATCTACGAAGTCCGCTACGGGGTTCATCTCTTTGTATTCTTCATCAAGAAATTTAATTGATTTTTGAGGTTCAACGTCCTTAAACGGTGTTTCAATGGCAACTTTAACAAGGTACTCCAACACTTCGGGGCGATTGATATAGTCACCCTTTATTCTCTTGTCTGGTTTTCCTTTGAGTTCGCTAAATGACAACACTCTAAAACGTCTGTCAATAGCTTTTTTATCTGCGTTCATTCTTGGAAAGCCATTAGATGACTGAACAACGGTCATTTTTAAACGTGTGGTATATGGTCGTTGTTTTTTATCCTCTATCCTAATCGGGTCGCCCGTAGCAAGACTGAATACAATAGAAGTGTCTTTGATAACAACGTCTTTTTGTACGTCATCACCAATGACTACCGACTTACCGATAAGAATAGAAGTCTCAAAGCGCCCGACAGTGGCATCAATTTTAAAACTAGCTATGTTCTCAGATCCCACTAAATTCTCTAACAAAGTTTGAAACGTTCCTTTACCCGTTCCACCTACTCCATGCAACCAAAATATATTTTCTAAGGTTTTGCCCGTGATAGTGGCTCTGATAATTTGTATAGCTAAGTCATAACTCTCTTTATCATTGTTAAAAAGCCCTTTTAGCCATTCAGTTGGTTTCCAGCCGTTGATAGTTGGTTCTTTTACGTGGGGATTGTACCCCACTTTAACTTTTCGGGTTACAATAATGCTCGGGTCAAACGGTTTAAATTTGCCCGTTTGGTTATTGTAAAGCTCGTTCCCAACGACTACAAAATTGTCTTGTTTATCTTTTAAAGGAACACTGTGAGATATTTTATATAGTGCATCATTAGCTAGTCTTTCCGTAGTGTCTGGGTTAATAGTTGCCATTAAATCTTGTAAGAACTCGTTATCCTCTGCGTAAACCCCACTATCTGGGTCGTAAAAAAATAATGGTGCTCTTTGTCCTTGCCCCTCGGGTCTAATTCGTACAAAGCGGATATATCTTTTTAAAAAGTCCGCACAACGCAGTGAAGTTGTGGGGACTACTTCCTTTTTAGCCTTTTCCCCCAGCTTAATTGCATCCGCCTCTACTTTTTTTCGTCTCAATTCTGAGTTGTTTTTGTCTTCTTCTGCGCTAGCTAGCTCCAGTAATGCTTTGGGGCTATTCATGTAAAAATCATAAGCCTTTTGATAAGCTATTTCTTTTCTTTTTTCTAAAATACTTATAAATTGTTTTTTGATACCCTTAAATGTTATTAGATGTCCGTCTTTATCAAACTGAGATTGTTCATCTTTCTTGCTTTTATCTAATTCTTTCTGCAAGTCATCAAAGTTTATTTCCATTGGCACCTCTCTTTCTTATTTCTGATCTAACAATACTTTCAAAAGTCCTTGCTAGTTCCTCGACTGGTAAAGGGTTATCTGTAACGCTATTCGCTATGGTTGTTAGCTCATAGGCAGTGGCTACGTCAGCATCAACCCACTTTGATAGTAATAATCCTACAAACCTAGTTACCGCAACATTACGCCCACCCTCGTCACCAAAGCCATGTAATAGGGTATCAAGCACGCGCATGGTAATTGTTTTATTACCGCTTGGGCGTGGTGTGTGATAGTGTGGTTTCTGATTAGCCGTAACTGTATTTGCTACGGGATAATCACGCCCTCTATTTACTATCTTTTCATAGTCAGCAGGGTCTCCCGTGGTTACTGGTAAGCCTTGTAACTGCGACCATGTTAGGCTTGTACTATCAAAAGGTAGCCCGATTTTGTCTGCTATCTCTTGGACAGTCTGCCTATAGGTTTGTTCATTCATTACGTCGCTAGGCTTCACTACAAGCCTATAACGTGGCTTTTCTTTGGTGTGTTTAATTGTGGGATAAACGATATATGAATAGCCATGTAAGGCGTTCTCGACAACGCTAGGAAAGTCTATGTTAGCCTCTAGCTCGTCATAGTCCAAGAAAATCAAGTCACGATAAACCAAACTAGCGTTATTGCGTTTGTAGTTGCCGTTCTCGTCTTGTTTCACCTTGCCAGTAATACAGTAAGGGGCTGAACTGCGCTTAAAATCGTCTATATTTGTACCTTGTGGCACTCTACTAGGTCTAAATTCAGCGATATAGTCAAAGGGGGCTTTTTTATCGAATAAATGCAAATCATTTCCAAAGCCCTTGCTTTCGTAGATAGGCATATTTAGCACCCCCTTTTTAGTTATACACGCCTAGAAAAGCTAGAATATCACTGACACGATAATATACTTTTCGAGTGTCTTCCACTGGTGGCTGATAGCGTTTAAGCCCTGCCTCTTCCCAGCGTCTTAGTGTGTTATACTTAAGCCCTAGCTCATCCATAGCTTGCTGGGCAGTGATTAACCCTAACTGGTGTTTATCGAGCTTAGAATAGCCCTCTAGGGCTTTATCTAGTACCGATATAACCCCTTGGGCAAGCTCTTTTTGGTATTCTTCACTCAATACTTGCATAGCAGTTCCTTTCTAGCGATTTTTCATACTCGGTCACGTCTTCAATAGACATTAGAACGTCGAGCCTTTTCTGCTCGTTCTTGACTTGGTTTTTAAGAGAAATAAGCCCCTCTAATAGTTCCTCTCTGCTTTCTGCGATATAGTAACCACTACGGATACCAACCCTAACACCAATGATAGGAACACCATAGCGAATAACTAGGTTACTGATAGCACTATATATTAGACGGGACTTGTAACCCGTGATAGTGGCTAGCTCTTTGCCAGTCGTAGCGTTAGCACGTCCTTTCTTTAGGATTGCTAAGACTGCCATTTCTGCCTCTTGTAGTCTATTTCTTTTCATTCATACCTCTTTCTTGACTACTTACAATAATTTGCCCATTCATCCACATATCAGTGACGTCCATTAAAAACTCAAGCACACTTTCTAACTTCTTGCGGTCTTGTGGTGGGTAACAATCTAATTTATTTTCAAGGGAAAAAGCCAACATAGTGTTATAAGCCTCTTCAAGATCTAAGCCAAAGTTTTTAGCTCTTTCTGCTGATAAGTTAAATTTTTCTGTCATGATATTCCTCTTTCTAGTTGTAATACTTGCCTTGAGATTGAATATAAGCCCCGTAACGTGTGCCTACGTTGCGCGTGGTGTTATCTGTCACGCTATCAGTTTTAGGCTCTATATCAAGCTGAAAATAGCTTTTCTTGAGCCATAAAGCAGTTAAAGCAAGCGTTAAAATGATAGCTAGGATAATAAACTGGTTTGCTGATAAGTTCAATTCAGTAGCCATGATTTACTCTCCTTTTTCCTCTGCCTCGTACGCTCTTAATTCCTCTGGGTTGTCACATTCGAGTAGGTAAAAGGCAACTCTATCTAACTCGTTAGAATAAATTTCTACCATATCAAAGACTGTTTCCAGAAAGTTATCTGTTTCAAGGCGTAGTAGTCCATTGTCTGCCCCTGCGTGCTTTGCGATCATAAGAGTGTTAGCATGGTGGCGTAGTGCTTGTAAACCAGACATGATATTAGTTAGGTCAGTGCCTAGTTTGTTAGTTTGTTTCACGGTAAGTGTGTTATTCTTTGTTTTTTTAGCCATTGTATTTTCCTCAATCATATTTTTTATCGCTATTTTTAAGAGGTAGCGCTCTAAGTAGGGGTATGCGATACCAGCAATTCATGGTATAATTGAGGTATCTAATTTCGATTGCTAAAACCTACTGAAATACAGACTTGCCTAGTTGTATTTATGTTATTTAGCAAAATTCAGTTAAAAGCCTCGTTAGTTTGGTCGCTCTCGTAGGCTTTTTTTGTTGTCTTTCTCCTAATAAAATAATTCATCAATAGTGATATCGGGTTTGATTTTAGCAACCATAGATTTTATAGCTAGTCTTTGCTTGTCGTTAAATGCAGTTTTACCAGTCTCTTTATTGTTATATGACTGAACAGAAATATTTAGTTCTTTTGCCATATCACGTTGAGTCTTACCTAGCATTACTCGATAACCTTTTAACTTCGTCATGTTGTTTACTCCTTTATTATTTTTTTGAAATCAGACAGTTATGTCTTATTCGAGAATAGTATATCAGACTTTTTTGTACGTTGCAAATAAAAATTTTATCTTTGTTAGGACATTTTTGTCTTTTTTATGTTACAATCAATAAGAAAGGTGATGAGTATGAGTAAATTAAGAGAATTACGAAAAGCAAGAAATATGACTCAAAGCGAGTTAGCAAAAGAGATAAAAGTATCTGAAAAAACTATCTCACGTTGGGAAAAAGATGAAACATTGATGAAAGCCAATAAAGCAAAAGAGTTAGCAAAATTCTTTGATGTTACTTTAGGTGATTTATTGGGCTATACCAATACGGGCGAGAATTATCTAAGTGACGAAATATTTATAGGCGACGGAAAAGGTGGCTACACTTCTTTAAGTGATGAACGTGAGGAAAAACTTAGCGAACTATTCTACAATCATGTAGAGGAAAAATTCACCGATTTTCTTAAGAGTTTTGATTTCGTTATCAGTGATAATGAGATAAAAGCAGTTCTAAGCCATATTTCAAACTTAAATATTAACAATGTAAAAAGCGATGAATACTCTCGTTTAATCGCTCCAGTGATGGATGATAAGATAAACTTAAAATATATGGGGTATTCAAAACTCGGTGATGGCTTTCATTCTTGGAAAGCATACGAAAATTTTAAAAAATCACTAGGCATTGATACCGAACACACTTTATAGATTATCGAGATAAACCAATCTAAAACCTACTGAAATACAGACTTGCCTGCTGATGTTTAGAAAGGTTTATCATGGAAATTAACGAGATAAAGAAAAAAGACGGGTCAACCGTCTATCGTGCTAATGTTTATCTTGGTGTTGATGTAATCACTGGCAAGAAAGTTACAACTAAAGTAACTGCTAGGACAAAGAAAGAACTCAAGACCAAAGTCCAACAAGCGCAATTTGATTTTAAAGCTAATGGATCAACACGCTTTAAGGCAAGCACTATTACAACATATAAAGAACTAGCTTTTTTGTGGTGGGATAGCTATAAGGATACTGTAAAGCCTAACACCCAAGATAATGTTTACAAGATTTTAAATAACCATATCTTGCCTTTGTTTGGCAGTTTTAAACTAGATAAGCTAACAACTCCACTAATACAGTCGATTATCAATAAGGTTGCTAATAAGACCAACAAAGGAGAAACGGGGGCTTATCTCTATTATGACAAGATACACGCGCTTAACAAGCGTATTTTACAGTATGGCGTAGTCATGCAAGCTATACCGTTTAACCCTGCGCGTGAGGTTATTCTCCCTAGAAATATCCAAAAAGCAAAGCGACAAAAGGTTAAGCACTTTAACAACGAGGAACTAAGACAATTCATTGATTACTTAGATAGCCTAGATAGTAATAGATACCGTTATTACTATGAAACCGTGCTATATAAGTTCTTACTTGCCACTGGTTGCCGTATTAACGAGGCTTTGGCTCTCTCATGGTCTGATATTGACCTTGATAACTCGGTTGTCCATATCACCAAGACTTTAAACTATAAACAAGAGGTAAACAGTCCTAAGTCAAAAGCTAGTTACCGAGATATCGACATAGATCAGCAAACCATAACCATGCTGAAAAGATACCAACGTAAACAAACCCAAGAGGCTTGGAAACTAGGCAGGACTGAAACAGTGGTATTCTCGGACTTTGTACACGAATACCCTAATAACCGTACCTTACAAACTCGATTAAGAACACACTTTAAACGTGCTGGGGTAAATAATATAGGTTTCCACGGTTTCCGACATACTCATGCTAGCTTGCTCCTTAATTCGGGTATTCCTTATAAGGAGTTGCAACACCGCCTAGGACATTCTACTCTTTCAATGACTATGGACACATACAGTCACTTATCAAAAGAGAACGCAAAAAAAGCCGTCTCATTCTATGAAATGGCTCTAAAATCTATATAAAAGTAAGCAAAAAGGTAAGCAAATTGCTGAAACAGTATTTTAAAACAAAGAAAAAGCCCATAACAACGGGCTTTTTGCAAAATGAATTTTAAAATTAAAGCATTTTGTTGTAGAATTCAACGACAAGTGCTTCGTTGATTTCTGGGTTGATTTCATCACGTTCTGGAAGACGTGTCAATGAACCTTCAAGTTTTTCAGCATCGAATGATACAAATGCTGGACGTCCGATAGTAGCTTCTACTGCTTCAAGGATAGCAGGAACTTTAGCTGATTTTTCACGAACTGAGATTACTTGACCAACTTCAACGCGGTATGAAGGGATATCAACACGTTTACCGTCAACAAGGATGTGACCGTGGTTTACGAATTGGCGTGCTTGACGACGAGTAGTTGCAAGACCAAGACGGTAAACAACGTTGTCAAGACGACGTTCCAAAAGAACCATAAAGTTGAAACCAAGTGTTCCACCTTTAACTTTAGTAGCTTGTACGAACAAGTTACGGAATTGTTTTTCACCCAAACCGTATGAGAAACGAAGTTTTTGTTTCTCAGCCAATTGCAAACCGTATTCTGAAAGTTTTGAACGGTTGTTTGGACCGTGTTGACCTGGTACGTAGTTACGACGTGCCAATTCTTTACCTGTGCCTGTAAGTGAGAAACCAAGGCGACGTGATTGTTTCCATGATGGACCTGTATAACGTGACATTAATAATGTCCTCCTATAAAAAATATTTTTAGGAAATAACGTTTTAGATAAACCTGATTCGTTCAGAAAGACTTCGCCCAAACAGCAAAGGTTACTTTTCTAGCCGACTTCCTGTTGACGAGCTTCATTTTATCCTGCTATTATTTCACATACCTAAATATTTTACCACGAAAAAAAGCCCAAGTAAAGGCTTTTTCTTATTTATTTTCGATTTCAGCTTGTTCCTCAGGACTCAAATAACGAATGAGAGTCTTCTCAGTCAAAATATCTGAATAAGTGTAAGATTCAACATAACTATTATTAATAGCTCCTGCTTGGGAACTGAAGTCTTGATATTCAACAATAAACAATGATGGATAAACTTCTGTCAATCGACCAATTTTATTCTTTTCACGTTTACGCCCATTCTCTAGGGTCAATTCTACTAGCTGACCTTCATGTGACTTAATAGCTTCCTTGATGTTTTTCATCTTAGCAACATCTGCAAATGCATCACTCATATATATATCTCCTTAAATCTGAAAATTATGATTCCTCAAACTGAGCAATCGATGAAAATTTATTGTATTCTTTTTGGAATAGTAACTTGACTGTTCCACGCGCACCAGCACGATTTTTTTCTAGGATAACTTCGATGGTATTATCTTCAATCGCATTTTCTGGTTCTTCACCCTCTTTTCGGTAGTAATCATCACGATACAAGAAGGCGACAATATCGGCATCCTGCTCGATAGATCCTGACTCACGGATATCAGATAAGACTGGACGTTTGTCCTGACGTTGTTCAACCCCACGAGATAACTGACTCAAGGCAATTACAGGAACTTTGAGCTCCTTGGCCAGGATTTTTAACTGTCTTGAAATATCTGAAACCTCTTGTTGACGATTTTCTGGTCGCGTACCTGTAATCAACTGCAAGTAGTCAATCACAATAAGACCAAGACCACCCTCTACTTCTTGTGACAATTTACGGGACCGTGCACGAATCTCAGTAATCTTTATACCAGGGGTATCATCTATGTAAATCGGTGCCTCAGCCAGTGCTCCTTGAGCAATCATAACATTATTCCAATCTTGCTCTGTCAATTGACCTGTACGTAAAGCATGAGAATCAATCATCCCTTCAGCTGCCAACATACGATCAACCAAGCTTTCTGCACCCATCTCTAATGAAAAGACTGCAACAGCTTTATTTTGCTTGGTGCCAACATTCTGAGCAATGTTCAACACAAAGGCTGTTTTACCAACTGCGGGGCGAGCTGCTAAAATAATTAATTGATCAGGGTGTAAACCTGTTGTAATCTTGTCAAGGTCACGGAAACCTGTTGGTAATCCTGTAACATCTGATGTTTGCTGGGAACGCATCTCCAAGGTATTAAAATTAACGTCAAGAACTTCAGATATTTTGCGGAAACCACTACGATTACTATGCTCTGAAACATCAACCAAGGCTTTCTCAGCATTCGCAATAATTTCATCAGATTCCGTTGCGCCCTCATATGCTTGGTTGACAGTCTCTGTCAGCCTATTTATAATACGTCGAAGCATGGCTTTCTCAGCCACAATCTTAGCATAGTACTCAGCATTTGCGGATGTTGGGACACTATTGACCAAATCTACAAGATAAGAAATACCCCCTATATTTTGGAGGTCATCTTGGTCATCTAAAATGGTACGTACTGTCGTGGCATCAATGGCATCATTTCGATCCGACAGCGTTACCATTGCTTTAAAAATGACACGATGGGAATACTTGTAAAAGTCGTCTGCTTCGATAAATTCTCGAACTGTAATCAACTTTTCTGGGTTAATGAGAATAGCCCCTAGAACAGACTGTTCCGCTACTAAATCATGAGGTTGTACTCGTAATTCTTGAGCCTCTGCCACAATTATTCCCTCCTTTACAAGATTTACTTATAGTGTCAACGAATTACTCAGCACTATTTTTGATGTTAAGTTTAATTTGTGCGCTAACTTCTTTATGAAGCTTTACAGGAACCTCAATCAGACCAATCGCACGAATAGGATGTTCAAGTTCAATATGACGTTTATCAACTTTTATACCAAATTGTTTTTGAAGTCCTTCTGCAATCTTTTTGGCTGTAATTGAACCAAAAGTACGTCCGTCTGGTCCGACCTTCTCAGTAAATTGAAGACGATTTTCTTCTTTTTCAAGTTGCTCTTTAACTTGCTTCGCTTCAGCCAACAACTCTGCTGCATGTTTTTCTTCAGATTTTTGCTTGCCTTTCAACTCACCGATAGCTTGGTTTGTCGCTTCCTTAGCAAGATTCTTTTTAATCAAGAAGTTTTGAGCATAACCTGATGGTACTTCTTTAATTTCGCCTTTTTTACCTTTACCTTTAACGTCTTGTAAGAAAATAACTTTCATTTTAGTCCTCCTTGGGAGCCAACTCTCCCATAATAGTTTCAATCAATTTATTTTTTGCTTGAGCAACACTACAGTCTCGCAATTGGCAGGCAGCTAAGTTAAAATGGCCACCACCACCCATTTTCTCCATAATACGTTGTACATTAATCGTTTTATGACTTCGAGCAGAGATATTCACAGTAGAATCGCTTGTCCTAGCGACAACAAAAGTTGCTTCAATACCTGCCATGGCAAGCATCGTATCTGCTGCCTTAGAAATCACAACATTATTATAACATTTAGGATTATCACCTGAGGCAACAATGATATCATCTGTAATACGTTCACCTGAGAGAATTAGCTCATTGATACGTCGATACTCTTCAAAATCAGTAGCAGAGATTGTTTGGATTTCTCCACTGTCACTTCCTAAACTACGTAGATAAGAGGCGACATCAAAGGTTCTACTAGTCACACGAGTTGAGAAATTTTTAGTATCTAGCATGATACCTGCCATAAGGATAGAGGCTTGGATTTTACTCAAACGTTCTGGGGCACCTTGGAATTGCAACAACTCCGTAACCAATTCACAGGCTGAGCTTGCCCCACTTTCAATAAAGGTCAAAACAGCATTTTCAGGAAAATCGTCATCTCGACGGTGATGATCTACCACAATAACTTCATTAAATCGATCATAAAAATCCTTAGACAAAGTTAAATTGATTTTAGAATGGTCAACCATAATTAGTAATGACTGTTGGTTGACTAACTCTTCAGCCTCTGAAAGTGTAACAAGAGGTGATTGACCATCTTCTTTTAAGCGTTCGACCGCACGCTCAATATCTGCATTCATAGCCGTATCATCGTAAACAGCATAGCTTTTTCGAACAATTTGACTAGCAAAATGAGCCATACCGACAGTGGCCCCTAGGGCATCCATATCGAGATTCTTATGTCCGACAACAAACACTTTTTCGACTGTTTTCAACTTATCTGAGATTGCAGTCATCATAGCCCTTGTTCTTGTACGAGAACGTTTTACTGTTGAGACAGAACCTCCTCCAAAATAAAGAAGTTCCTTGTGATCATCGTTTTCCTTGACAACAGCTTGATCTCCACCGCGAACTAGTGCGATGTTCAGATTCTGCAAGGCAACCTGACCGATTTGATCATGCTTAAGCGTGCCGAACGAAATTCCCATGCTCAAAGTCAGTGGTAAACCACGCTCTTGAGCCTGCTGACGAAAGTCATCCAAGACAGAAAACTTTTGATACATGAATTCTGTCAAGACACTGTAATTGGTGAAGAAGTAAAAACGATCGCCTTCAATACGTCGATAATGAATATGCTTAGCCTTAGCAAACTCAGAAATAAACCCTGCCACGAATGTGTTGATTTTTGAAACATCGGCATCGGGTAAACTTCCTGTCACATCGTCGTAGTTATCAACTGAAATAATCCCGATAACAGGACGAGTCATATTTGGATCAGCATTTTCATCTTGATCATAAACATTGTCAATAAAATATGTCAACTTATTGTCAAAATCCACAAAAGCGGCATATTTATTGTCACCAACGGTTATCACATTCGAAGGCGAACCTTTTCGTTTCTGGGAAATAAAATCCGCAATCAACTGTTTATTGAAATTTCCATTTTCATCCGAAAGTACTAGCTTCGCATAGGGGTTGAACCATTCAATATGATCGTTCTCATCAAAAGTAATAACCCCAACAGGCATCTTTCCGAGAAGGGTCTTCAAAGAATCTTCAACATCCTGATTCAGTTCATCTAATTGCTCTATTTCTAAGGACTCATATGTTGTCTTTTGGTAATGCAATAAGGCAACAACTACTACCATAATAATAAAAAGCGCAAAAATGAGGGCAGACTCCGATTTTAGTACGCGAACAAAAATAGTAGCAATTCCAAAAAGAATTAACCCAATCATTATAAGATGAATCGTTGCAAAGTGAAATCTTTTCATATAAAACCTCTTAATCTAACAATTATAACATAAAAAAGCCTTAATTAAAAGGCTTTTAAACGTGTTACCACCGTTAATCTACTTTTCTGCGGGCCTTATTATTGCCTTCAAGATAAACCATCAGAATTGAGATATCTGCTGGATTGACCCCTGAAATACGACTCGCTTGACCAATGGTCTCAGGATTGATTTTCTCAAATTTTTGACGAGCTTCAGTAGCAATAGAATCAATAGCATCCCAATCAATATTTTTGGGAATCCTCTTTTCTTCCATACGCTTCATCTTAGCTACTTGATCCAAAGCTTTATTGATATAACCTTCGTACTTGATTTCAGTCTCAAGCAACTCTATAATCTTAGCGTCCAAATTTTCTGCAGCTGGACCCACAAACTGAGTAGCTGTGGCGTAATCAATCTCTGGTCTACGCATAAACTCTTTAGCTGTCATGGCATCTGTCAATGGCTTAAAGCCTAGAGCTTGAATTTTCTCATTCGTTTCTTTAATTGGTTTTAATTTTTCTTTTGACAAACGTGTCAACTCGCTGTCAAACTGATTTTTCTTAATTTCAAAGATATTCCAACGTTCATCGTCAACCAAACCAACTTCTCGACCAATAGGTGTCAAGCGCATGTCAGCATTATCATGACGTAATATGAGACGATACTCTGCGCGTGATGTCAATAAACGATATGGCTCCAAGGTTCCTTTCGTGACAAGATCGTCAATCATTACACCAATATAGGCATCACTACGTTTGAGAATAAGCTCAGGTTTACCTTGGACTTTCAGAGCTGCATTGATACCAGCAACTAGACCTTGACCTGCTGCTTCCTCGTATCCAGAAGTTCCGTTGGTCTGTCCTGCTGTAAAGAGACCTGAAATTAACTTCGTTTCAAGTGTTGCACGTAATTGATGAGGGAGCACGATATCATATTCAATCGCATAACCAGTTCGCATCATCTCTGCCTTCTCGAGACCTTTAATTGAGTGAATCAACTCTTTTTGAACATCTTCTGGAAGACTAGTTGACAGGCCTTGCACATAGACTTCTTCAGTCTCTCTTCCTTCAGGTTCAAGGAAAAGTTGATGGCGATTCTTATCGGCAAATCGGACAATTTTATCTTCGATTGATGGACAATAACGAGGTCCTACACCCTTGACAATACCTGAAAACATTGGGGCACGGTGTAAATTGTTATTGATAATATCGTGGCTCTCTTGATTCGTATAAGTTAGCCAACAAGGAATTTGATCCTGAAGATAATCTTCATCCTTCGACAAGAATGAAAAATGATTCGGCTTTTCGTCACCTGGTTGAATTTCAGTTTCTTCATAATTAATTGATGATGCCTTGACACGAGGAGGGGTACCCGTTTTAAATCTTCCTATTTCAAGGCCAAGATCCCTCAGGTTATCTGCCAATGTAACAGATGCAAGGCTATTATTAGGACCTGAAGAATATTTGAGCTCACCTAGGATAATTTCACCACGCAAAGCCGTTCCTGTTGTTACAATAACCGCTTTTGCTCCGTATTTTTGATTTGTGGCTGTTCTGACACCAACTACCTTACCATCTTCAACAAGAATTTCATCAACCATTGACTGACGGAGAGTTAAGTTTTCCTGACGCTCAACTGTATGCTTCATCGTCATAGCATACAAGGCTTTATCTGCTTGTGCACGTAAAGCTCTGACAGCAGGTCCCTTACCAGTATTCAACATTTTCATTTGAATATAAGTTTTATCAATATTTTTACCCATCTCTCCGCCGAGGGCATCAATCTCACGGACAACAATACCCTTGGCCGATCCTCCAATAGAAGGATTACATGGCATAAATGCCAGCATCTCTAGGTTAATAGTCGCTAATAAAACCTTACATCCCATGCGGGCTGCAGCTAGGGAGGCTTCTACACCAGCGTGACCAGCACCAACAACAATTACATCAAAATTTTCATCAAACTCGTAAGACATTTTTTAGATTTATGCAGTGATTTACAATCAACTGCCCCATCCTTTCTTTATTTTTTTCCTACAAAAATAGCCAAAACTCCAGAAAACTGTACGCAAAAACGTACAATTCTCATGAGCTTTGACCATCATGACTATTGTTAAAGTTATTTTATCAAATCAAATCATTTTGTCAATGCAAATCACTGTTTGATCAAGGTCTGCACACTGACGATAATCATCTGTATTCCTATCGAGAATAGTAAAAGTCCCATCATTTTCGTTATAATTTTCATCAAATTTTTTCCCAAGAAGCCTGCAATTTGTTTTGCACTTCTTAGTAGGAGATAAGTGATTACACATAGTATAGCAAAAGCAACTACGGTTATTAGTTGATTCCGCAAACCTCCATTAGCCAAGCTTAAGGCAGTTGTAATTGTTCCTGGTCCTGCAAAAAGCGGCATTGCAAGAGGAGAAATAGCAATAGACATTGGATCTGAATTTACTGCTTGCTGCTCCATTCCTTTATAGCTAGGTGAATGATTACCATTAATCATATGATAACCGATAACGGCCACTAATATTCCACCAGCAATTCTGAAAGAAACAATTGTAATTCCAAATACTTTAAAAATGAAATCTCCTGAAAAGATAAAAACAGTTATAATAACAAAGGCAATCAAAAGACTCCTAAAAGCAATTTTTCGTGAAATTTTTTGACTATCATCTGCTACTAAAGCCATGTAAGCAGGAAGATTTGAAATTGGATTCATTATAGCGAAAAATGCCATAAATGCATAAAACAATTGGGAACCCATCGTTAATACTTACCTCCAGTTAGATATACTGACAAACTTTTCCGTCTTTATACGCTTGGTCAATAATACCGCCGCCCAAACATTCCTGACCATCATAGAAAACAACGGCTTGACCTGGTGTAATAGCACGCTGAGGTTCAGCAAAAATCACCTCTGCTTTATCACCTTTAACCTTTACAGTAACTTTACTATCAGGTTGACGATAACGGAATTTTGCTGTACATTCCATTTCAAATTCTTCTGGCATATCTCGAGTAAAGTGAATCATTGAAGCGTCAAGAGAAGTTGACATCAAGGACTCATGGTGGAAACCTTGACCCACGTAAAGAATATTTTTAGAAAGATCTTTTCCTACTACAAACCAAGGAGCATTATCTCCACCTTTTTGGCCACCAATACCCATACCACCACGTTGACCAATGGTATAATACATGAGTCCATTGTGTTCACCCATATCACGACCATCGACAGTCATCATACGACCTTTTTGAGCTGGTAAGTATTGACTAAGAAACTCTTTAAAGTTTTTCTCACCAATAAAACATATTCCTGTTGAATCTTTTTTATTGGCTGTTGCAAGACCTGCACGTTCAGCAATCTCACGAACTTCTGGTTTTTGTAGATGTCCTAAAGGAAACATCGTTTTCTGCAACTGCTCTTGCGAAAGTTGACTAAGGAAGTAGGTTTGATCTTTATTGTTATCTGCACCACGCAACATATGGAAAATGCCATCTTCATCGCGAACAACTTGAGCGTAATGTCCTGTAGCCACATAATCCGCTCCCAATGTCATCGCATAATCTAAGAAAGCCTTAAACTTGATTTCCTTATTACACATAACGTCTGGATTAGGGGTACGGCCTGCACGGTACTCTGCTAAGAAATACTCAAATACACGATCCCAGTACTCTTTTTCAAAGTTGACAGAGTAATAGGGGATACCAATCTGATCAGCTACTGCTGCTACATCTTTATAATCTTCGGTTGCTGTACACACACCAAATTCATCTGTGTCATCCCAGTTTTTCATGAAAACACCGATTACATCATAACCTTGCTCTTTTAAAAGTAAGGCTGTTACTGATGAATCAACGCCACCACTCATACCGACAACAACACGTGTTTTTGAATTATCAGTCATAGATAACTCCTCCCATCAAATAAAAATTAACATAGACTTGAAGGGTCTAGTTATTCAAATATCGATTTGAAGGTCGATTTTGAAGCGTAAAAGCACGCAAGCTTAATTATATCATGATTAAAGAATAATGCAAAAAGGTTACCACTAGGCAACCTTTTTGATACTTATTTTTGTGTAAAGCCACTGTAAACCTATTACTACCAAGACTATTATTGGAATCAATAACGCTACAAATAGCCATCCTGGCTCCTTATAACTTAATAAAAGTTTATTTTGTCCTTCTTGTGAGGAAACGGTCGGTGTACCAATCGTTGACAAGTCATAGTCATCCTTGTCTAGTTCTTTACCATTTAGTGTCAAGATAGAATCTTTATAGACAACTATCGGTAGATTCAGTTCCTCCCCTTCAGCAGCCTGCCAAGTTAATACAAGATAACCATCTTCGAGTAGCTTTTCTGCCTTCTGATTCGTAACGATATTTTCGTAATAAAGATCATAAGTGTTCTGCTTACCTATTGTCCCATAAATAGGTACGTAATCTGGTGTGGGTTTGACAACTAAATTTAAAAACTGTGACAAGTCACTGTCATTCATGGTAAGACTTATCGTCTGATAATCTCCTTCAACGTAAGTATGTTTAACAATGGAAATAAGTTCACCATCTTGTGCCGCCGTTTTTACACGATCGGTAGTATCCATCATGTTCTGAATAAGACCAACACCCGCAAAGGCAAAGAGTAAAACAGCAATACTTTTTCGCCAGTTTACAAATCGCGTGACCGTTAACCCCGTAATTGCTAAAAGTAAAATAGTGGCAGGAACAAAGAATCTAAATGGAAATTGAATCAGTTCAGCAAATGTATTTCCATTTTCTACTAGATACTGCCACGGAAAAAGACCTGTCGACAAGAAGAAGAAGACAAAATAAATAAAATGTAGTATTTTTTTCCATCTAGCAAATTTCTTCCAATTCAAAACAGCGTAAAGAAACTGTAAAATGAGTAACACCATTAAAGAAATTGGAGTATATAGCCAGTATCTTGCTGTTCCATCTATCCCATTCTTACCTATTTCTCTATTTATAAATGGATCTAAAAGGTGATTAGTCCCTCTCAAATATAGAAGTACTAACCAGACATTAACAGTCAGTAAGAGGAACAGAATGACTGCTATAAGGACTTGCACGAAGGTTTCCTTTTTCTTTGCGATAGGAGACTTTACAAAAGTGTAAAGATAAAAAGGAAGATACATCATCACTAGCATCAAAGCACTAAGTACGTGAACCTGAAAAATCAACGCCATAGATAAGGCAAGTCTAATTGGTTCTACTTTTTGATAAAAGACATAGTGAATTGCTGGAATAAAACAAAAAGGTAGTAAAGCTGCTCCCCAACTAGAGAACCCCTGACGCATCGTCCAGTATTGAATAGAGAATGTTGTCGCATAAAGTAAACCTAGTGACAAGGCAATTGTTGTCTTAACTTTACACTGCTTGAGCAAAGCATACATTGAAGACTCAGACAGTATATGTAGTAATACCCTTGACACAATCTGATAACGAAACCAAGTGCCACTTATTAAAACAAGCCCTCCTTGTAAATAGGCAAAAAAAGGACCGTAAAGAGCATTGACAATGCGGCCTGACTGTTGGAATCCATATAAAGATAAAAAGTAAGAAAGGTTACCATTTTTTAGTTGCATAGCAGCTTCATAGAATCTGTTATAGTGAAAGATGGAATCTGAACCTAAAATGACTTTTCTTGTAAATAGTTGTGGTGTAACCAATAACACAGCAAAAGCTATAATAATAAGAGAAACCCACAACTTTTCTCTTGATTTAAAAATTTGTTTCATTGCTATACCTTTCATTCCTATTATAACAAAAAGCTCTATAAAACATATTACCCACATCCAAATTAAAAAGCTGAGAGTATGCTCCCAACTTCTATTAATATTAGTAATTCCAAGCTGACAAACCTTGTGCGTTATAGGCATTCAAGGCTGATTGAATTTGATCCTCAACCGTTGCAGTAGAGCCCCATCCAGGCATTGTCTGAAAAAGACCTGATGCACCTGAACCATTTGCTGCAGTATGATCACCATTTGACTCACGCGCAATAATTGACTCCCAAGTTGACTGAGGAACACCAGTAGCTGCTGCCATCTGTGCCGCTGCATAAGAACCAACTTCTCCTGCAGTGTTACCATTTGAGAGAACAACTGACCCGCTACCAGTTGCAGCAACCGAAGGAGCTGTTCCAGTATTTTGAGTCGACGTAGTATCAGTATTCGTTGAAGCAACGCTTGTAGTAGCAGTATCTGACTGAGACTTTTCAGCTGCTTCTACCGATTCTCCTGTTGTTTCTGACTGAGGCTTACTTTCTTCAACCTTTTCTTTATTAGCTTTATTCTCTTTACTTGAGCTAATTTCTGTTGATTTAACTAAATCTGCTGTCGATTCTGATGTTGTTGATGCTGTTGAAGGTGCTGGGGTAACAGAATCTGAAAATGCATTAACCAACCCTTTATTAATTAGTGTAGACAGTGATACTGCCAAAATGACAATAAAACTTGTTACAATTGCCACTGGTACCGCCAATGATTTCTTCGCTGCTAATTTGATACGGCGTCCCTTATAACTTTTTTTAAACATAAATCCCTCCTAGTTAATTCTAGTTACATTCATCATAACTTAGTAATATTACTGCCGATTATTTGTATTATGTCTAATGTTACAATGATTTATCATTTTAATAAAAAAATGCCAAAAATCTGGCATTTTCCCCTTATTTGTATGAGATTTTACTAGTTTTCCTCATAAGTCAGTAATAATGATTTAGTACCAACCATTAGCATTCCAGAAAGCAAGAGCTGCTGTCCATGAACCATAACGGCTTGCTACATAATTATCTGCTACCTTCTCTTGATTTTCAGGAGACAAGTCTCCGTTCAAATATGATGAGGCTAATTGGTAACGTCCATAATATTGCCCATTTTGAGCTGTATAGCTACCGCTTGACTCACGTTGCGCGATTTCTTCTTTGGCAGCTGCCTCTGAAGAAGAAAGATTTGTATTGGTTGCTTGAGTATCTTCACTTTGTGTAGATTCTGTTGATTGTGTTGATTCAGCAGCTGCTTCTGTTGTAGCTGTTGTAGCTGTTGTAGCTGAAGGTTCTGTAGTCTCTTCAGTTGTTTCATTAATTGTTAAGTTTTGACCAATAGAAATCTTATTGGCGTCTTGAATACCGTTTTTTGAAACGATTTCATCTACGGTCGTACCATTTTTCTTAGCAATAGCTGAAAGTGTATCGCCTTTTTGAACTGTGTAAGTTTCTGCATTAGCTAAAGCTGTTGTCCCAAGTGTTGCTACTGTAACAAGTCCAAAAAGACCTAATTTTTTAGTGTTAGATGTATTCTTTTTTTGCATGATGATGCTCCTTTATCTATTTATAGTCCAATCCATATTAGTCAAAGATATTAAGTTATTTTATTGTTTATGACTAATAGGTAAATCAACTGGCTTACTCTATATAGGGATTCCTCAATCCAGACTAAGCTGAAGAACTATAACCATGTATCTATGATACCTTGGAAATATAACATCCCCTTGTTAGGGATATTAAAAATATTACAAGTAGGTTGGGATTAGACGAAAAAAGAACGCCTACGTGGGCGTCCATCTAAAACTTCTAGGTCTTAAGACCTAGTTTTTATTTATCTCAACGAATTAACTCTTAAGATAAAAAAGCATTAATCCTAAAGCTAAAATAGCAATAATTGATAAGGTATCTCGACCATTCCATGAAAGTCGACGATATTTTGTTCTTCCTTCACCACCTTGATAGCCTCGTGCTTCCATAGCAATCGCCAGAGCATCTGCTCGTTTAAAGCTTGATGCAAACAAAGGAATTAAAATAGGTATTATTGACCGTACCTTCTGAATAATATTTCCTTCACCAAAGTCAACACCACGCGCCTTTTGAGCATTCATAATACGAGTCGTATCATCCATCAAAGTTGGTACAAAACGTAGACTCAAAGATAGCATTAAACCAATTTCATGTGCTGGCACTCTGAAAACAGTAAGAGGTTTTAAAAGTGATTCAACTGCATCAGATAAACTTAAAGGTGTTGTCGTTAGAGTAAGTAGGGTGGAAAAACTAATAATGAGGATAAATCTAAGGAATATCATCCAACCTTGATTTAAACCGACTTCCGTAATCTTTAAAAAGCCGATAGACCAAAGCACACTCCCTTTTGTATTGAAGAAAACTTGAAATAGGGTAGAAAATAAAATAATCCAAATCATTGGTTTGATTCCACCTAAAAAGAAACCAAGTTTTATTTTAGACAAGAAAACCAAGAAAAGTGTAAATAAAGTTATTACAGCATAAGTTAAGGGATTATTAGCCCAAAAGATAATAACAATATAAATCAGCATGGCTAATAATTTACTTCTAGGGTCTAATCGGTGTATAAAAGAGTCCCCAACAATATAACGTCCAATAATTAACTTATCCATGCGACACCACCTCTACGAATTCCTCGATTGTAATAGGGAGACTTTCAAAGTGATAACCTTTTTCTTGTAGCTGTAGCGCAAACTCTGTGATTTTAGGAACACCTAACTGCTTTTCTTTAAGAAAAGTAACCTTTTGAAAAACATCTTTAGGAGCTCCCGACAACACTAGTTGCCCTTTTTCCATAACATTCACAGCTGTTGCATAATCGGCAACATCATCCATCAAGTGAGTTACTAAAACAATCGTCATTCCAGAAAGATGTAACTCCTTAAAGAGAGACATCAATTCCTTCCGGCCCTGTGGATCTAGACCAGCAGTCGGTTCATCCAGTACTAAAATATCTGGTTGCATAGCTAGAATCCCTGCGATGGCAACACGTCGCATTTGTCCCCCTGATAAATCAAAAGGATTCTGTCCATGAAACTCTTCTGGGAGTCCAACTAATTTTAGACTTTCAATAGCACGTTGTTCTGCTTCTTCCTTAGAAACTCCGAAATTTTGAGGTCCAAAGGCAACATCTTCTAAAACAGTTTCTGCAAATAACTGACTTTCTGGAAATTGAAAAACTAAACCTACCTTCTTACGAATTGGTTTTATGTCCTTATTCTTTGATTGACTGGTTATGATCGTATCATCAACGTGAACCTGACCACTAGTGGGTAAATAAAGGCCATTCAAGAGCTGCATAATAGTAGATTTACCACTTCCTGTATGTCCAATAAAGGCCGTATATGAACCATCTTTTACCGTCGTCGTCATATCAAAAAGGGCACGCCCCTCAAAAGGAGTACCCGCTTGATAGATATAACTTACATTTTTGAGAGAGATTCCCATAGTTGTTCTACCAATTCCTTTTCTGTCAGATAGTCTTCACAATCTATCAGACCTTTATTTCTTAGCTTTTGAGTTAATAATGCACTAAAAGGGATATCCAAACCTAAGTCAACCAACTCTGAGCCTCTACTAAATAGTTCACGAGGACTTGAAACAGACTCCACTTTACCTTTTTTCAAAACCAAAACACGGTCACTCAAAGCGACCTCATCGAGATCATGAGTAATTGATAAAACAGTCATTCCGTACTCTTTACGAATAGCTTTAATAGATTGAATCAATTCCTGGCGACCTTCTGGGTCAAGCATGCTGGTTGCCTCATCCAAAATCAAAATAGATGGTCTCATAGCTACAATACCTGCGATAGCCACACGTTGTTTTTGACCTCCAGATAATCTAGCTGGCTCTCTATCCTTAAATTCTGACATTCCTACAAATTCCAGAGCCTCTTGAACTCTTGAAGCCATTTCTTCATAGGGAACACCTTTATTTTCAAGACCAAAAGCAACATCGTCTTCAACAGTTGCCCCAACAAATTGATTATCTGGATTTTGAAAGACCATGCCAATCTTATCACGAATATCCCAGACATTCTCTTCTGTTAATTCTTGACCATCAACGATAATCTGCCCAGACTCTGCCACTAATAGTCCGTCAATAAGACGTGCTGTCGTGGATTTTCCAGAACCATTATGCCCTACAATGGATAGCCACTCCCCACGTTTCACGTGAAACGATACATCATCAAGAATATAGGATGGTTGATCTTGATGATATTTAAATTTTAAATTTTTTATTTCAATCATTTGTTTATCGTACTACTTGAAAGTATCCTTAAATAAGAAACCTGCACCTTTGAAATAATCATAGCCTGAGTAAATTGTAAAGAACAAAGCGATATAAAGCATAATTGTTCCAATAAAATGCAAATGACACAATAATAGAATGATAGATAACATCTGAGTCACTGTCTTAATCTTACCAGGCATAGCTGCAGCGAGAACTGTACCACCGTTTTCCACTAATAAAAGACGAAGACCTGTGACTGCAAGCTCACGACAGATAATAACTGAAACCACCCAGGCTGGCGCTTGATCAATACCGACTAACATAATAAATGCTGACATCACTAGCATCTTATCTGCCAATGGATCTGCAAATTTCCCGAAATTAGTAACAACATGCCATTTTCGTGCCAAATAGCCATCTAAATAATCTGTAATACTGGCAATAGCAAAGACAACCGCCGCAGCAATATGCATAACATTACTTGACGCAAGTGATGTCATCAGTAAAAAGATAGGAATCAAAACAATTCTAGCAAGTGTCAATAAATTAGGTAAATTTTCTTTTTTAAACATTTCTTCTCGATTCTATTGGATTCTTAATGTGAGGTAGCTAGGTGTATTTTTATCTAATTGAGATAAATCAAGTGACTCCCCATTTACCTTTAGAGTTACTTTTGAAGATTGAGCAATAATAATTTGAGTTGGTTTCGTTTTATCAGAAAAATCTAAAGAGTATTTTGAATTTTTCGTTTTTGAAAGGAGGTAACTCTCTGAAGTCTCTGAATTATCTACTGAAAACCAGGTGTCATCATTATTTTCTGATAACTCTACATCTAAAACTACTGAAGAATTTACATTGGAGAAATCAACCATTAGCTGATTTCCTTGAGTTGTCGTTGTTACATTTGCCCCCGAAACGGTAACCTCAGAAATGCTTCGTGACGATTTAGCCTTACTAGCCGTTGATAGATGATTAACTGTAGAGATAGTATTCGGTTTTATCACCTGAGGTTGATTAGAAAGATGTCTAATAATAATATAACCTACTGAACAAATGATAAGTAACGAAACCGCACTAAGAATTAGTAAAGGTAGATAGTTAGACTTTCTTTTTTCTTCACGTTTATGCTTTAAAAAGCGTGACATAGGTGCTTTGGTAGCTATGCTTTCTTCCTTACGTTCAACTGGTTTCTTTTCTTTTTTTAGTTTTTGCTCGCTCTGTCTCTGCTCCTCAAACAGACGCTTTCCATCTAAACCAACCGAAGTGGCATACTTTTCAAGCGCTTCTTGCTGAATGTCCTCTGGCAAAGCTTTAAGTTGATCCATTTCCATAGCCAGAAGAAACTGAGCTTCTACTCCAGAAATTTTTTCTACATCATATAAACTTAATTCTTTCTTTATACGTGCTGCACGTAATTGCTCACCTAGAGAGTGTAACTTCATTTTTCCCCTTTCTAATATTCTTCTTTGTTTTCGTGTCTCTATTATAGCAAATAATCACTTATTTAGGGAAGACAACAAAATCGGTAATCTCTGTATTTGAGAGATAGTGATTCAAAAAATCCTTCAAATCCTTGGAAGTAATGCTCATTAGTTCCTGACCAAAATCAAAGTATGTTTTATCATTCTCAAAATAAGCTAAATACTGACTTCCTAAATTCTGGATATTGTCTAGACTACGTAAAAATTCACCATACAAAGCTTTCTTTTGCAAATCCAATGCCTCATCCGTCAACAGTCTTTTTTTATCTGCCGACGTCATCACTTGACGAATTAAACTTGACATACGGATAGGTTCTGCAGTGTCCATAGTCATAATGACAAATGAATATCGATTAGATACCTCGTATTCAATTGACACAGACTCATCTATTTTTCCTTCAGCATACCAATTTTGATAATAAGGAGACGTCCAGCCAAACAGTAAATTAAACAATAACTGTACCAGTATGTTTTCTCTCATACGATTATCAGTAAAAGGAACACTCTTAAAACCAATGGCTAGCTTTGAGATGAAAATCTCCATTTGAAGACTATCTAATTTTTGGATATCTGACTCAATGGGGTTCTTTTCTTTTTCAACTATTCTCTCAGGTAGTGTAAACTCGCTTTGTTTTTCATTGACAAAAGTGTAAATATCTTCAACATCAAAATCACCTACCAAAACGAGATGACAGTTTGCTGGTTTGTAAAAGCAGTCAAAATTATCTTTCAAATCCTTTACAGTAATTTTTTCAATGCTATCAACACTTCCAGCAATGTCTTGCCCTAATATAGTATTGGGATACAAACTTTGTAAACAACCCAGATATACTCTATAATCAGGATCATCCTGATACATATTTATTTCTTGTTCAATAATTCTTTTTTCATGGTTGACAGCATCTTCGGAACTTGTAAACTTTGATGTAAACTTTAATAAAAGTTCTAAAGACTCCTCAAAGTGGTCAAGGGTAGAGAAATAATATGTTGTCTTATCCAAGGTTGTAAAAGCATTGACATCAGCTCCAAGCTTGACAAAATCCAATGTCACATCCCTTCCCTGTTCATCCTCAAATAGCTTGTGTTCTAGAAAATGAGCAATACCTGCAGGGTAAGATTGTAACTCACCATCAATATAAAAGTGATTATCTAGCGCCCCAAAATTCGTTGACAGAAAGGCGGCTTTTTCTAAAAATCCTTTTTTCTTAATAATTGATAAAGACATACCATTATCTAAAATTGCTGAATAAACTTCTTCATCAATTTTTTGATAATAACGTTTCTTCAAAGCAGCCATTCTAAGACACTCCTTCTAAAAAGAACAAACTCTGTAGCTTAACTTGACGCGCTACACGGCAAACATCTTTTTTAGTAACCTTCTCAATCTCATCTAACCAATTCTCTAATGAAAGACTTTTATCGCCAAAAATCACCTTATTAAAACGTTGTTCCACCAATGTCAAGGCATGATCTTCAGAGAGTAGGGCATTCATTCGTATGATTTTTTTGGTTTGATTCAGGAGAGAACTTGAAAAACGTCCTAATTTAATGTAATTCAATTCTCTACTAATTCCTCGCATAGCCTGATTTCTATTAGATTTTTCAATTCCAGCGTAAACTTCTAGTAAACCTGTAAAGACATCAAATTGACTACTAATTGAATAAGCCAATCCTTCTTTTTCTCGAAGCGTTGTAAATAAAGCAGAGTGGGCAAATTCACCAAACATGGCATTGAATACAATTAAAGCAAAGTAATCTTTATCTCCATATTGACATGAAAATTGGTACCCTAATTGTAAAATAGATTGACTACTCTGTCTAGGTTCTATCTTTTCTTTCACCACATTGACATAAGGTTGACTATAGCTAAACTGTAAATCAACTTGACGTCCCTCCAAAGGAAAACGATGTAAACCTTGGAGTACTTGATAATCATCAAATTCTCCAACCATAAAGATATCAATACGATCTCTTGTCAACATACTTTGAAATTCTTGATAAGCTGTAAACGAAGTCTCGGCTTCAACAAGTTCTGCTTGACCATATTTGGGAACTTTCAAGCCCTCATTTACAAAATAAAGCTCTCTTCCCTTAACTTCACTGTAATAGTAATTATTCTCTGTGTCAACATCAAGGTAGGTCTTTAAATTTTGTTTCTCTACATCAAATACTTTATTTTGGTATTGAGCTACTCTTGACAGTGGCTTGTAAAGACACTCTTTCAAAAATCCTAGAACTTCCCAAAATAATCCATTATTCGTAGGGATAAAGGCATCCTTCAGGTATGTCAACTCTATGTCAACACTATGTGTCAACCCTTTAGTTAACACTCTAGTTGACAACTGTGTTCCATAAAGAGAAGCTAATCTCTCTTTAAAAGACTGTACTGTTGGATACGTCTGATTGGCTGTAGCCAACATTTGTGAAACCAGAGCTCGTTTAGCAATTGTTTGTTTATTCAAAGAACCTGTCATTCGAAAAACAATACGATTAGTTTTATATTTTTGTGTTGGAATGAAGTGTACATAGACACCATCAGCAATTTTCATTGATAACCTCTAAAAAGTTTATGCTTCCAATTATACCATTTTTATGCTATCTTATCTCAAGAGAAAGTTGAGGTACTATGGAATATAAATTATTTGATGAATACATCACACTGCAGGCACTTTTAAAAGAATTAAGTATCATTCATAGTGGCGGAGCTATTAAAGGTTTTTTAGCTAACAATACCGTTTTATTCAATGGTGAAGATGAAAAACGTCGTGGAAAAAAACTTCGTTATGGAGACGTTATTACCATTCCGTCTGAGAAACTTGAAATAACGATTGTAGCTCCTACAACAAATGAAATTGAAGAGCATCAAAAAGAAGTCGCTGAAAAAGCACGTGTTGCTGCCATTGTTAAAAAAATGAATCAGGATAATAAAAAGAAACAAAAGGCACATCCGTCAAAAGAAGGCAATAAAACTAAACGAAAACCCGTTCGTTTCCCAGGAACCTAACTATGTGGCTCGAAAATATTGATATTCAACACTTTAGAAATTATACTGAAGCCTCTGTGAGCTTCTCACCTCATCTCAATATTTTTCTTGGTCGCAATGCTCAAGGAAAAACAAATATTCTTGAGGCCATCTATTTTCTAGCATTGACACGTAGTCATCGGACCCGTTCAGATAAGGAACTGATTCAATTTCAGCAAAATACTCTCAAACTGAACGGCATCGTGCATCGTCATAGTGGAAAGCTACCTCTGGAAATCAGTTTATCTAATAAAGGCCGCATAACAAAGGTCAACCACCTCAAACAAGCTAAATTATCCGATTATATCGGTCACATGACAGTGGTACTCTTTGCTCCTGAGGATTTACAACTTGTAAAGGGATCTCCAAGCCTAAGACGTAAATTTATAGATATTGATTTAGGACAGATTAAGCCTGTTTACCTTTCAGACCTATCAAGTTATAATCATGTACTCAAGCAACGTAATGCTTATCTCAAATCTACTGACAATGTAGACATTAATTTTCTCTCAGTGTTAGATGAACAGCTTTCCGATTTTGGAGCACGCGTTATCGAACATAGACTAGAATTTATCAAGCAATTAGAGGAAGAGGCAGATAGACATCATAGTAATCTCTCAAATCAGATAGAGCGCCTTAAAATCTCCTACGAATCTAATATACCATTCGGGAATAACAAAGTTATTCGTGAATCATTTTTAACCACGTTAAAGCAAAATCACAAAAGGGATATCTTCAAAAAGAACACTGGTGTTGGTCCACATAGGGATGATTTGACATTTTACATTAATGACATGAACGCATCTTTCGGCAGTCAGGGGCAACAACGTAGTCTCATTCTTTCTTTAAAAATGGCTGAGATTGCTCTGATAAAAAAAGTAACAGGTGAATTTCCAATTCTTCTCCTCGATGATGTCATGAGTGAGCTTGACAATCACCGTCAACTCAAACTGTTAGAAAGTATTGACGAAGAGGTTCAAACCTTCATGACGACAACTTCACTTGATCATCTGAGTAAGCTACCACCCGATTTAAAGACCTTCTTAGTCAAGAATGGTATTATTTGTGAAAAACAAGTCGATTAAGCGACTTGTTTTTCTGTTTTTTGTGCTTTACATATATGACAAGTGATGTTAAAAAGAGTGTAAATGAAAACTCACCCAAACCCTTTGTTAACAATTTTGTTTGTGTAAATATATTGTAAACCTACTGTAAAAATTAATGTAAAGAAAAAGTACTTACCTGAAGTAAGTACTTTTATGTTTTTTTAATGAGCTGAGTAGTTAGGCGCCTCGTTTGTAATTTGAACATCGTGAGGGTGACTTTCAATAAGTCCTGCACCTGACATTTCAACAAACTGAGCTTTGTCATGTAAAGCCTGGATATCTTCTGCACCTGTATAACCCATACCTGCACGGATACCGCCAATCAATTGGAATACGATATCAGCAGCAGAACCTTTATAAGCTACACGGCCTTCAATTCCTTCTGGAACAAGTTTATTCGCTTCATTAACTGCACCTTGGAAGTAACGATCGCTTGATCCCTTCTTCATCGCTGCAATTGATCCCATACCACGGTAAGATTTGTATTTACGACCTTGGAAAATCTCAGTTTCACCTGGTGCTTCATCAGTACCAGCAAACATAGAACCAAGCATTACAGCATTACCACCTGCTGCAAGAGCTTTTACAATATCACCTGAGTATTTGATACCGCCATCAGCAATGATTGTTTTTCCGTATTCACGCGCAACACTAGCTGCATCGTAAATAGCAGTGACTTGAGGAACACCTACACCCGCAACCACACGTGTTGTACAAATAGAACCTGGTCCGATACCTACTTTAACAACATCGACACCTGCTTCATAAAGTGCACACGCACCTTCAGCTGTTGCGATATTTCCTGCAATCAAAGTACGGTCTGGGAAGTGGGCACGAATTTCAGCAATTTTACGAAGAACACCTGCTGAATGACCATGTGCAGTATCAATGACAATAGCATCTGCGCCTGCTTCAAAAAGAGCTTCTGCACGTTCAAAGGTATCAGAAGTAACACCTACAGCACCTGCTACCAAAAGACGACCGAACTCATCCTTAGCTGCATTAGGAAACTCGATAACTTTTTCGATATCCTTAATAGTAATAAGTCCTGACAAACGACCTTCTTCATCAACTAGAGGTAGCTTTTCAATACGATGCTCATGAAGAATACTTTCAGCCGTTTCAAGATCTGTTTCAACTGGAGCAGTGACCAATTTCTCAGAAGTCATGTGTTCTGAAATTGGAGTATCGTAATTAGAGATAAAACGCATATCACGGTTTGTGATAATACCAACCAATTTACGATTTTCAAGTGTCTCAACAATCGGAACCCCTGAGATACGGTAACGTTGCATCAACTCTTCAGCTTCAGCAACTTTATTTTCAGGCGTTAGGAAGAATGGATCAATGATGACACCATTTTCAGAGCGCTTTACTTTTCGAACTTCTTCAGCTTGTTCCGCAATAGACATGTTTTTGTGAATGACACCCAAACCACCTGCACGAGCAATTGAGATAGCCATCTTACTATCTGTGACCGTATCCATGGCTGCAGTGATAATTGGGATATTTAATGTCAAATTTTTAGCCAAATTCGTCTTCAAGTTGACGTTGTTTGGTAGAACATGACTTTCCGCAGGAATAAGCAATACGTCATCAAAAGTGTAACCTTTTTTCAAGAATTTAGTGTCCCAATTTGACATTATAATCGTCCTCTTTTCTCAAAGTTTTGAGGTACAAAAACCCCAGCCTATTTTTTAATTGTTAATATCATATCATGCTAAAATGATTTGTCAACAGATTTCGCATAAGATTCTAAGAAAACCTTTTTCCAAATAAAAATAGGGCTCCAGATTATCTTGAGTCCCTACTTTTTATTTCTTAGAAATACTTAATTCCCATCGCTTCTTTTACTTCCGCCAATGTTTGTCCAGCAACTTCACGCGCTGCTTGACTACCTTTTTCAAGCATACGGAAAACTTCTCCCATATCCTTGGCATATTCTAAACGACGTTCACGAATTGGAGCTAACTCACGTTCTAAGATTTCTAGAAGATAACGTTTTGTCTTCACATCTCCTAAACCACCTCGTTGATAATGTTCTTTCATTTCAGCAATTGTAGTAGCATCCTCTTCGCGACCAAAGATATCAAGATAATGGAAAACCATATTACCTTCAATTTGGCCTGGATCTTCCACACGAATATGATTTGGATCCGTATACATGCTCATGACTTTTTTACGAACAGTGTCCTCATCATCTGAAAGGAAGATACCATTACCCAAGGATTTAGACATCTTAGCATTACCGTCTAGACCTGGAAGGCGTCCCGCAGCTTCATTTTCAGGGTAGATCCCCTCTGGCTCAACCAAAATATCACAATGATAAGTATGATTGAAGCTACGTGCAATTTCACGTGTCTGCTCAATCATTGGCTTTTGGTCATTACCTACAGGAACATAATTTGCTTTAAAGGCCGTGATATCAGCTGCCTGAGAAATTGGATAAACTAGAAAGCCTGTTGGAATAGATTCTCCGAAGCCTTTTTGAGCAATTTCCGTCTTAACTGTCGGGTTACGCTCTAAACGTGCCAATGAAACTAGGTTCATGTAATACATAGTCAACTCAGCCAACTCAGGAATCTGACTTTGAATGAAAATAGTCGACTTCGTTGGATCCAAACCTACAGAGAGATAATCTAAAGCAACATTCCCAATTGATTCTTTGATAATCTCTGACTCTTTGGCGTGATCCGTAAGGGCTTGCTGATCAGCCAAAAAGACAAACATGTTATATTTATCTTCGTTTTGTAAAAGGACACGATTTTTTAAACTACCAACATAGTGTCCTAGATGAAGTTTCCCTGTTGGACGGTCTCCCGTCAAAATAATAGGTTTCGTCATATAATTACCTCTCTAATACAAAAAAAATCCCCACGCAAAAACATGCGTGAGGGCGTTAATCACTTTTGATACGCGGTACCACCTCAGTTGATAACTCTTTCTGAAGCTATCATCTCAAACCTTCTCAACAAAGAAGTTGCACGATAAGGGGTGCCAAACCTAACGTTTATGTGTTCACGTTAACCGTCAATTCTCTTCAGCCCATTCATTCCACCTTCATACTGGTTTTCAGCAACCACCAGCTCTCTATAAAAAAGGAAAGAATTACTCTTCTGATGACTATTATTCTACATTGTTTTATCTATTCTTGTCAAGATTATGTTTCTAGTTTCACGTGAAACACAACCTTAGATACAACCAAAATAGTCAATACTTGACGGAAACTTAAAAAGACTTGATAATAAGAATATCATTTCTAGGAGATAATATATGAAACGTCGAATAATAGATATACTTTTAGTTACAATCGGTTCTTTTATTGCTGCGGTTGGCTATAACTCACTTTTAGTTAAGAATAATATTGCCTCGGGTGGTGTCGGAGGGCTAGCCATTAGTTTAAATGCCCTTTTTGGTTGGAACAATGCTAACTTCGTCTTAGCAACCACCATCCCTTTGTTAATTTTATGTTGGTGCTTTCTTGGTCGCGAAGTTCTCCTAAAAACCTTCTATGGGTCTCTTATCTTCCCAACTTTTATTAAATTAACCGAGGGCTTACCTACACTCACCAAACAACCTTTGTTGGCTGCTATTTTTGGTGGGATTGTATTAGGGTTAGGACTAGGAATAGTCTTTTATGGAAATTCCTCAACTGGGGGAACTGGAATTATCACACAAATTCTCCACAAGTATACGCCACTCCCACTAGGAATGGTACTACTTATTGTTGATGGAATCATTGTCGCAATCAGTGCTATTGCCTTTCCACCTGATACTGTTATGTACTCCATCCTCTCACTTGGAGTTGTTTCTCTTACAATTGATAAAATGATGGTCGGACTCAATTCATCACGAAATCTTCTAATCATTTCGCAAAATAGTGAACAAATCCTAAAATACATCACTAGAGTGGCTGATCGAGGAGCAACAAAAATTCCAGTTCTTGGTGGACATACTGGACATGCACAAAATATGATTATGACTACCTTGTCAACTCATGAAGTTCCGAAAGTTCAAGAAGAAATCCAAAAAATAGATGAAACTGCCTTTATCGTCATTGTTCCTGCTTCTACAGTTATGGGACGTGGATTTAGCCTCCAAAAAGATTACCAAAGAGTTCCAAATGACTTTATTAATCCCTTATAAAATCGATTGAAATAAAGTCTAATTTCTCGTAAAATAGTAGTTAAGAATAAAAATAAAGGATATTATATGCTTACTGTATCGGATGTATCGCTTCGTTTTAGCGATCGTAAACTTTTTGATGATGTTAATATTGCCTTCACGCCAGGTAATACTTACGGTCTTATCGGTGCCAATGGTGCTGGTAAATCTACTTTTTTGAAAATTTTAGCTGGTGATATCGAACCAACAACAGGACATATCTCTCTTGGTCCTGATGAGCGTCTTTCTGTTCTTCGTCAGAACCACTTTGACTATGAAGATGAACGCGTCATTGATGTTGTTATCATGGGGAATGAACGCCTCTACGATATTATGAAAGAAAAAGATGCCATCTACATGAAGGAAGATTTTTCAGATGAAGATGGTGTCCGTGCTGCTGAATTAGAAGGACTCTTTGCTGAATTGGGTGGTTGGGAAGCTGAAAGCGAAGCCTCACAATTGCTTCAGAACCTAAATATCTCAGAAGACCTTCACTATCAAAATATGAGCGAATTAGCTAATGGTGACAAGGTGAAAGTCCTCCTTGCAAAAGCGCTTTTTGGTAAACCTGATGTACTTCTTCTTGACGAACCTACCAACGGTCTTGATATCCAGTCAATCTCTTGGCTTGAAGATTTCTTGATTGATTTTGAAAATACGGTCATTGTCGTATCCCATGACCGTCATTTCTTGAATAAGGTATGTACGCATATGGCCGACCTTGACTTTGGTAAAATCAAACTCTATGTCGGTAACTATGACTTCTGGAAACAATCTTCAGAATTGGCTGCACGCTTGCAGGCTGACCGTAATGCAAAAGCAGAAGAAAAAATCAAAGAACTTCAAGAATTCGTTGCACGTTTCTCTGCCAACGCTTCAAAATCTAAACAAGCTACTTCTCGTAAGAAAATGCTTGATAAAATTGAACTAGAAGAAATCGTCCCATCAAGTCGTAAATACCCATTCATCAATTTTAAAGCAGAGCGTGAAATCGGTAATGACCTTCTAACAGTTGAAAATCTCACTGTTAAGATGGATGGTGAGACTATTCTTGATAACATTAGTTTCATCTTACGACCAGGAGATAAGACTGCCATCATCGGTCAAAACGATATTCAAACAACTGCATTGATTCGTGCTCTTGCCGATGATATTGACTACGAAGGTACAATCAAATGGGGTGTTACTACTAGCCGCTCTTACCTTCCAAAAGATAATTCTAAAGACTTTGCATCCGGTGAATCAATTCTCGAATGGCTCCGTCAATTTGCCGAAAAAGGGGAAGATGATGATACCTTCTTGCGTGGATTCCTTGGACGTATGCTCTTCTCAGGAGATGAGGTTAATAAATCTGTTAGTGTTCTCTCAGGGGGAGAAAAGGTACGTGTCATGCTTTCTAAGCTCATGCTTTTGAAATCTAACGTCCTTCTTCTAGATGATCCAACTAATCACTTGGATTTGGAATCAATCTCAAGTCTGAATGATGGCGTCCGTGACTTCAAAGAGTCTGTTATCTTTGCCAGTCATGACCATGAATTTATCCAAACAATAGCGAACCACATCGTAGTCGTTTCTAAAAATGGGGTTATTGACCGTATTGATGAAACTTATGATGAATTCCTTGAAAATGAAGAAGTGCAAGCTAAAGTCAAAGCACTATGGGCTGATTAAACTATAAAAAGATGCAGGTTGGGATATCCCAACCTGTCTTAGTATCATTATGACAAATAAAAAATACCATACGACTTTATTATTTTATCTGGCTGCCTTTTTCTTGCCAGTACTAATCATGATAGGTGTGCTGTATAGCCAAAAAATCTATCCTGGTAGTGAGCGGACTATTTTAACAAGTGATGGTTTTCATCAGTATGTGATTTTTGCAACTGGACTTAGGAATATACTTCATGGAGATGGAAGCCTCTTTTACACCTTTACAAGTGGGCTAGGTCTTAATTTCTATGCTCTAACAAGCTATTACTTAGGTTCCTTCTTGTCTCCACTTTACTATTTCTTTACTGTCAACCAAATGGCCGATGCTTTTTATTATATAACACTGCTTAAGTTTGGTCTTATTGGGCTCTCAGGAGCTTTTAGCTTTAAGCGTCTCTTTACAAAAGTGTCAAGAAGTTTCATCCTATGTCTTTCTACAGGATTTGCTTTGATGAGCTTTGCTACCAGTCAGTTAGAAATTAACACCTGGCTAGATGTCTTTATTCTAGCACCTCTAATCATATTAGGTTTACACCTCTTACTAAGATTCAATAGACGGGGCTTATACTTTTTTAGTCTAACCTGCCTTTTTATCCAAAACTACTATTTTGGATATATGATGGCTATTTTCCTAACCCTTTACACCATAGTACAATTGATAACTATCAAGGGGTGGAAGAGTAAGATTCTTCATTTCATAGACTTTGGAATTGTCTCTATACTAGCTGGTTTAAGTAGTGCTATCATGCTGCTGCCAACGCTACTTGACTTGACAACACATGGTGAAAAATTTACAGGTGCGTCAAGTTTGTTGACAGAGTCTACCTATTATTTTGACTTCTTTGCGAAAAATCTCGTTGGAGTTTATGATACTACTAAATTCGGATCAATCCCTATGATTTATGTGGGAATCTTACCTTTGATTCTTTTTCTACTTTTCTTTATTAGTAGGGAAATCAAGCTATCATTACGTCTAGGTTACCTCTTATTAGTAGCTTTCTTTATCGCTAGCTTCTACTTACAGCCTCTTGATTTGTTTTGGCAAGGTATGCACGCGCCTAACATGTTTCTCCATCGCTATTCTTGGCTCCTATCTCTCCTAACTGTTCTTTTAGCAGGAGAAACACTCAACCGAATTAGAAAGTTTTCTTTTAAAAGGCTCCTCCTATCTTTCTTAGGATTGAGTACCACTTACTTACTAACTTGGATCTTTCAATCTCACTATAGCTTCATTGAACCAGTCTCCTGGCTATTAAGTCTAGCATTTCTCCTAGCCTATGCCATTCTATTTACTAGCTATTTTAGCCAGCAGATTCCTGGGAGTGTTTTTCGCTGTTTCACCTTCTTATTCTGCATTTTTGAGCTTACATTAAGTACTTACTATGTTGTTGGAGCTCTTGGAAATGAGTGGGTATTCCCAACTCGTGAAGGCTATCTACGAAATATGTCTGCCATTACAAAACTAGTTTCAAAAACTAAGCAAGCGAATAAGACTTTTTACCGTACTGAAAGGTTAGAGGCTCAAACTGGTAACGACAGTATGAAATTCAATTATAATGGTATTTCTCAGTTTTCATCCATTCGAAATACCGCTTCAAGCTCTACACTCGATAGGTTAGGCTTCAAATCTGAAGGGACTAATTTAAACCTACGTTACCAAAATAACACCATTATCGCTGATAGTCTCTTCGGAATAAAATATAATTTATCGAACTTTGACCTTAATAAGTATGGTTTTAATCACGTAACTTCTGAGAAAACAATGGGACTTTATCAAAATAATAATGCAAGCCAGCTTGCTATCTTAACTGATGGCATTTACAATAATATTGACTTCACTGTCAATACGCTTGACAATCAAACTAGCTTGCTGAATACTCTCTCTGGACTTAACTTAACCTATTTTAAACGAGCTCCATCTCAACTGTTTGATAAGGATGCTAGATCTTTGAATCAGCGCGTGGCTAAAAACGTTAGCAACTCGAATAAAGATTTTGTAACAATAACCTATCAAGTTATTGCTCCACCACATAGTCAACTCTATGTTAGTATTCCTAATATTTCTTGGTCTGATGACAATAACCACTCTCTGTCAATTACTGTAAATGGTGTGACAAAGAATCAAGTTACTGACAATACCTTTGATTTTTTTGACCTTGGCTACTTTGAAACAGAGTCAATGGTTACCATCAAACTTAGTTTCTCTGGCAATAAAGCAATATCCTTTGATAATCCTAGTTTTTATGCCCTTGATACTCAAAACTATCAGATAGCTATGGATACTATTAATGAACGTGATAGCAAGGTTACTACGTCAAAAAATAAAGTGTTCGTTGATTATAGCAGTAAAACGAATGCCTCACTATTCTTTACCATTCCATATGATAAGGGATGGACAGCGACCATAAATCATAAAAAAGTTAAGATTCAACGAGCCCAAAAGGGGTTCATGAAAGTCGATGTCCCTAGTGGAAAAGGAAAAGTTGTTCTAACCTTTATTCCCTATGGACTTAAGACAGGTTCATTGATTAGTCTATTGGCAAGTATCATATTTTGTTGCTACGCTTACTTCATCAGAAAAACAACTATTATTCAAAAAAGCTGATTATCTTAAATTAAATAGGTCTGGAACAAGTGTTCCAGACCTATTTAACTTTGGGTACAAAAAAACTCAAGCTATACAACTTGAGGTGTCTTATCACTCCGCCAGTAGGACTCGAACCTACGACATCATGATTAACAGTCATGCGCTACTACCAACTGAGCTATGGCGGATAAAACTGCTAAGTAGCAAAAATAGTCCGTACGGGATTCGAACCCGTGTTACCGCCGTGAAAAGGCGGTGTCTTAACCCCTTGACCAACGGACCAAGTTCTGAGATTTTTATCTCGTTAATACTCTTATTATTATATCAGAGTATTCGATTTTGTCTATACTTTTTTTCAAAAAAAATATTAAATTTTGCTAAATTTATTCGAATTTTACGTTCGTTTTTATCTTGCTTTTACAAAGTATTGACATGTTGCTATATATTTTGTAAACTAATAGAGTTATTGGTCCCATAGCTCAGCTGGATAGAGCATTCGCCTTCTAAGCGAACGGTCGCAGGTTCGAATCCTGCTGGGATCAGATAAAAAAACGCATTCTAGAATCTCTAGTTGCGTTTTTCTTTTGCCTCGATAAATAAGAAATAATTTAAAACAAACAAGGGAAGCAAAGTCGTATATAGGCTGTATTCATGTAAATATTGAGCAAACCAAGTTGAGGCTGCGACTCCTACCATGAATGTAAAGATGATAATAGTTGTATAAGAAGCTTGTTTAAGCGCTTTGGCATCACCCTCGTCAATAGCCCTAGCAATGGTTAAAGAAGTATTAGTAATATTACCAGTCATCATAAAGGAAGCATAATTTACACCTCTGACTCGCTTAAAAATACCTACTTGAAGAGAGGCGAAGAATGCCAAGCCTGCAATCGTAATAGTAGAATCAACGTATGGTGTAATAATTGCAAGAATAGTCATCAAGAGAAGGGCAAGTCTAATCGCTTGCAAATGCCATCCCCACTTATGGTTAATGAGCCACTTCTTAACAAAAAAAACAAAAAACTGACCTAAAACAAAGAAAAAGATAGGTATTACATAGCTAAAAGCTCTTGCAATATGCCCCTCAACAAGGTGAATGACCAAATAGAGGAGATTGCCTGTCTGGATACTTGCAAATCGACCGTCTTGAGTATTGTAAGTATAGGCATCAATGAAGCCTCCTATATAACTAACTAGAGTTGCTACTCGTAATCCTTCAAAAACACGATAGGAGCGTTTTTTCATTCTGAACATGTCTGTTTCCTTTTTTCTACTTATGATAAGGACTTCCCTGCTGAATCATGAATGCACGATAAATTTGTTCTACTAATACAAGGCGCATAAGCTGATGAGGGAATGTTAAGAGACCAAAACTCATCAATCGATTAGCTCTCTTTTTTACTGTTGGAGAGAGTCCCAAACTGCCCCCTATAATAAAAGTAATATCTGAATAGCCTCTAAGGGTCACTTGCTCTAACTCTTTAGCAAATTGTTCCGAGGGAAATTGTTTTCCTTCAATAGCTAAGGCAATGACATAATCACGATCACCTACTTTAGCCAAGATACGCTGTCCTTCTTTGTCTAGGATAGCTTTATTTTCAGCTTCACTTGCATTATCTGGCGTCTTTTCATCCGTTAATTCTATAGATTCAAATTTTGTGAAGCGTCCTAGTCGTTTGACATACTCCGCAATGCCATCTTTCAAATATTTTTCTTTCAGTTTTCCAACGGTAATCAATTTAACTTTCATAGGCTTATTATAGCACATATCCACAATCTTTTAACACCTTATCCACACCTTTTTCGTGTCAAGCATCTATAGTTATCCTTATAAAATCGCTTTTTATCTACACTTTTTGAAACTTATCCACAGACTGTTGATAACTGTTTTTTAAAATCACTTTATGATATAATTAAGCTTACTTTGATATGTTTATCAAAAAGGAGGACTAAACGTGAAAAAATTTAACTGGAAAAAAATAGTAGCGCCAATTGCAATGCTTGTTATTGGCTTACTAGGTGGTCTACTAGGTGCCTTTATCCTATTAACAGCAGCAGGGGTATCTTTTACCAATACAACAGATACAGGTGTTAAAACAGCTAAGACCGTATACAACAATACAACAGATACAACTAAGGCCGTTAAGAAAGTACAAAATGCCGTTGTTTCTGTCATCAATTACCAAGAAGGCTCATCTTCAGATTCCCTAAATGAACTTTATGGTCGTATTTTTGGTGGAGATGATAGTTCTGATTCTAGCCAAGACAAATCAAAAGATTCTGATGGATTGCAAGTCGCTGGTGAAGGTTCCGGTGTTATCTATAAAAAAGATGGGAAAGAGGCCTACATCGTAACCAACAACCACGTTGTTGATGGTGCTAAAAAACTTGAAATCATGCTTTCAGATGGATCAAAAATTACTGGTGAACTCGTTGGTAAAGATACTTACTCTGACCTAGCAGTTGTCAAAGTTTCTTCAGATAAAATAAAAACCGTCGCAGAATTTGCAGATTCAAACTCCCTCACAGTTGGTGAAAAGGCAATTGCTATCGGTAGCCCACTTGGTACCGAATACGCCAACTCAGTAACAGAGGGAATCGTATCTAGCCTTAGCCGTACCGTAACTATGCAAAACGACAATGGTGAAACTGTCTCAACAAATGCTATCCAAACAGATGCTGCCATTAACCCTGGTAACTCTGGTGGTGCCTTAGTCAATATTGAAGGACAAGTTATCGGTATTAACTCAAGTAAGATTTCATCAACGTCAGCAGTCGCTGGTAGTGCCGTTGAAGGTATGGGATTCGCCATTCCATCAAACGATGTTGTCGAAATCATTAATCAATTGGAAAAAGACGGTAAAGTTACACGCCCAGCCCTAGGAATCTCAATGGCCGATCTTAATAGCCTTTCTAGCAGTGCAACTTCTAAATTAGATTTACCAGATGAAGTTAAATCTGGAGTTGTTGTCGGTAGCGTTCAAAAAGGTATGCCAGCTGACGGTAAACTTCAAGAAAATGATGTTATTACTGAAATTGACGGTAAGGAAATCAGCTCAAAAACTGATATTCAAACCAATCTTTACAGCCATAGTATCGGAGATACAATCAAGGTAACCTTCTATCGTGGTAAAGAGAAGAAAACTGAAGAACTTAAATTAACAAAATCTACAGAAGACTTATCTGACTAAGTCATTGACAAATCTGTCAAAAGACCTTTACAATAATGTAAAGGTCTTTTTTGGAAAGGAATAACATGCAAGAACAACTCAAAGCTTTACCTATTAGTGAAATCTACCCAAATCCTTTTCAACCTCGTATAGAATTCTCTGATGAAGAATTAGCAGAACTAAGCCAATCAATCGCTGAAAATGGACTGATACAGCCAATCATTGTCCGAAAATCGGACATTATTGGTTATGAACTAATTGCTGGGGAAAGACGTTTACGTGCCTGTAAACGTCTGGGAATGACAGAAATCCCTGCAGTCGTAAAGGAAGTCTCAGATCAAGAGAGTCGTAAACAAGCTATTATTGAAAATTTACAACGCTCGAATCTCAATCCTATTGAAGAAGCAAAGGCCTATCGTAGTTTAATTAATGAGTTAGCTTACAGTCACGAGGAACTGGCAAAAGCTATGGGGAAATCCAGGCCCTATATCAGTAACGCTCTCAGACTCCTCCAACTTCCCAAAGAGATACAGACAAGTATCGAAAATGGCAAACTGAGTCAAGGACATGCTAGAGCGCTTTTATCTGTTGAGGATACCCAAAAGCAATTAACTATCTATCATCAGGTGCTTACTGAAAAATGGTCCGTTCGTACTCTGGAAAAAAGACTTCAAGAACTTCCTAAAAAACAAAAATCAAAAAAAGATATTCACATAAAAGATAAAGAAAAAGAACTAGAAAAATCACTTGGTCTCCCCGTTACTCTTCGTTATCACAAAAATCACTCTGGAACTATTCAGATCCACTTTTCGACGGAGGAAGATTTTAACAGAATTATCAACAAGCTAATTTGACCTGTGAATTGATGAGAAAAAGAAACAAACTTATCCACATCATAAAAATGTTGCCCTCCCTTTATTTACGAGGGTTTCTTTTTTTATTCACAACTTGTGGATAACTCTTGTGCACAATGTGAATTGTCTTTTTTTTAGCTGTGGATAACTCGAAAAACTTTTATCTTCTGACCTGTGGAAAACTTTTTTGTTTTATGATAGAATCAGAGAACAAGAATAAAGAAGGAGAATTGATGGAATGACCGAAAAAGAGCATTTTTTTTGGAATAAGCTCTTAGAGCTGGCCAAAGAGGAACTAACACAAGCCACTTTTGATTATTATGTCCTAGACACCAAGCTCATCAAAGTTCAAAATAACGTTGCTACAATTCTGCTTGAAGAAGTCAAAAAGCTATTCTGGGAAAAGAATATGCAATCTTTCATTTTGATGGCTGGTTTTGAAGCCTATAATAGTGAAATAAAAGTTGAGTACGTCTTTGACGAAGCGCTCATAAACGAGGCAAATTCAACTGTAGCAAATAATGACTTTGGTAATAAAAAGGAACAGCAGACCCCTGCTCTTCCTACATTGGACTCAGACTTAAATAGTAAGTATACCTTTGATAATTTTATCCAAGGGGATGAAAATCGTTGGTCAGTTGCTGCATCTTTAGCTGTAGCTGATTCACCAGGAGCTACTTATAACCCTCTATTTATTTACGGAGGACCTGGTCTCGGGAAAACTCACTTGCTCAATGCCATTGGAAACAAGGTCTTACATGATAATCCTCAAGCACGCATTAAATACATTACTGCAGAGAATTTCATTAATGAATTTGTTGTCCATATCCGTTTAGATAAAATGGATGAACTAAAACTTAAATACCGTCATCTGGACGTTCTCTTAATTGATGATATTCAATCATTGGCTAAAAAATCAACGCAAGCCACTCAAGAGGAATTCTTCAATACTTTCAATGTCCTTCACAATAATAACAAACAAATTGTCCTGACCAGCGACCGTAATCCAGATCAATTGAACGAGATGGAAGAGCGTCTTGTCACGCGCTTTAAATGGGGGTTAACCGTCAATATCACACCACCTGACTTTGAAACGCGAGTGGCCATTCTTACTAATAAGATTATGGACTATGATTATCATTTTCCTCCTGAAACAATTGAGTATTTAGCTGGCCAATTTGATTCAAATGTCCGTGACTTGGAGGGGGCCTTAAAAGATATTAGCTTAGTTGCCAATGTTCGCCAGTTAGATACTATCACAGTTGAGGTAGCTGCCGAAGCCATTCGCGCACGTAAAATGGATGGTCCTAAGTTAACTCTTATTCCGATTGAGGATATCCAAACTGAGGTAGGGAAATTTTATAATGTCACTGTAAAAGAGATTAAGGCAACTAAACGAACACAAAATATTGTCTTGGCACGTCAGGTAGCCATGTATCTTGCGCGTGAAATGACTGATAACTCCCTTCCAAAAATTGGAAAAGAATTTGGCGGAAGAGACCACTCAACTGTCTTACATGCATACAATAAAATCAAAAATATGATTGCCCAAGATGACAGTTTACGCATTGAAATTGATACCATCAAAAACAAGATAAAATGACACTTGTGGATAACTATTAAAAATCATTCAAACTCTTCCACAGGCTGTGCACAAGTTCAAAGCCTTGATAAAACTATGTTTTGTAGACTTATGCACAGTGTACACAAGACCTACTACTACTACTAAAATAATACTAATAAAATAAAGGAGCATCATGATTCAATTTGCGATTAATAAAGCTTATTTCTTACAAGCACTTCATACGACTCGCCGTGCTATTTCTTCTAAAAATGCTATCCCAATTCTATCGACGATTAAAATCGAAGTTACCAGTGATGGTATCTATTTGACAGGATCAAACGGGCAAATCTCAATTGAAAATAGTATCTCAGTTTCGGAGGAAAATGCAGGTCTATTAATTACACAACCAGGTAGTATCCTTTTGGAAGCAAACTTTTTCATTAATGTTGTCTCAAGCTTGCCTGATGTTACCCTTACTTTTGAAGAAATCGAACAATACCAAGTTTTACTAAAGAGTGGTAAATCAGAGATTACTTTAAAAGGGAAAGATGTTGAACAATATCCCCGTATTCAGGAAGTTGATAGCTTGACACCATTACTCATGGACACAAAAGTTTTAAAATCTATCATTGCTGAAACTTCATTCGCAGCAAGCACACAAGAAAGTCGTCCAATTTTAACCGGAGTTCACTTTGTTCTTTCAAATCATAAAGATCTCAAAGCTGTAGCAACTGACTCTCACCGAATGAGTCAACGTCAACTTGTTCTGGAACATTCTGCAGATAACTTTGATGTCGTAATCCCAAGTCGCTCACTTAAAGAATTGTCGGCAGTCTTTAGCGATGATATTGAAAACTTAGAGGTCTTCTTCTCAATAAATCAAATTCTATTCCGTAGTGAAACAATTTCTTTCTATACACGTTTACTTGAAGGAAATTATCCAGACACTAATCGTCTCTTGTCCGATTCATTTGAAACAGAAGTTGTTTTTGAGACTGCTAGCCTTCGTTCTGCTATGGAACGTTCATATTTGATTTCTAATGCTAGTCAAAGTGGTACCGTTAAACTCGAAATCATTAATGGTAGTGTCAGTGCCCATGTTAATTCGCCAGAAGTCGGAAAGGTGAATGAGGACATTGACGTGCAAGATGTTTCAGGTAGAGATTTGGTCATTAGTTTCAATCCAACCTACCTAATAGATGCTTTGAAAGCTCTTAAGAGTGAGACTGTCCGTGTACGTTTCATTTCACCAGTACGTCCATTTACATTGACGCCAGCAGATGACAGTGAGAATTTTATTCAATTGATTACACCTGTAAGAACAAACTAAAATCGAAAAAGTTATCCACTGTGGATAACTTTTTTACTAGAAAGGGAATTTATGTACCAAATTGGAAGTTTAGTTGAAATGAAAAAACCACATGCTTGTACTATCAAAGCAACAGGAAAAAAAGCTAATGAATGGGAAGTAATACGTCTTGGAGCTGACATTAAGATTCGTTGTACGAATTGTGATCATGTGGTCATGATGAGTCGTCATGATTTCGAGAAGAAACTTAAGAAGGTTTTGTAACAGGTGTTGGAGAGACTATATAACAAGAGTTTTATGTTAAGAAAATTACTTCACTAGCAATATAAAGACTTTCTAAAGTCCCTAATCATCTTCTTTATAGCATTCTTTGCCTTGCTTTCCTTTTTATGATTCTCAAAGGGAAGTTGCCTATTTTTAACAATTTTTGTGTTATAATTAACTGAATTACTTTTTTATGGAGAAATAAATTAATGGCTTTAACAGCAGGTATCGTCGGTTTGCCAAACGTTGGTAAATCAACTCTTTTCAATGCAATTACAAAAGCGGGTGCGGAAGCTGCTAACTATCCTTTCGCGACAATTGATCCAAACGTAGGTATGGTTGAGGTACCAGATGAGCGTTTGACGAAACTGACTGAACTTATTACCCCTAAAAAGACAGTTCCAACTACATTTGAGTTCACAGATATTGCGGGTATCGTAAAAGGAGCATCAAAGGGTGAAGGTCTTGGAAATAAGTTCTTGGCGAACATTCGTGAAGTAGATGCGATTGTCCATGTGGTTCGTTCTTTCGATGATGAAAACGTTATGCGTGAACAAGGGCGTGAGGATGCCTTTGTAGATCCGATGGCTGATATTGATACAATCAATCTAGAATTGATTTTGGCTGACCTTGAATCAATTAACAAACGTTATGCGCGTGTCGAAAAAATTGCGCGTACACAAAAAGATAAAGATTCTGTAGCAGAGTTTAACATTCTTCAAAAGATTAAACCCGTTCTAGAAGATGGTAAGTCTGCACGTACGATTGATTTTACTGAGGAAGAGCAAAAAATTGTTAAGGGACTCTTCCTCTTGACAACAAAACCAGTACTTTATGTGGCTAATGTTGATGAAGACCAAGTCGCAAATCCTGATGATATTGATTATGTCAAACAAATTCGCGAGTTTGCAGCGACTGAGAATGCAGAAGTAGTTGTTATCTCAGCACGTGTTGAGGAAGAAATTTCTGAATTGGATGATGAAGATAAGGAGATGTTCCTAGAAGACCTTGGTTTGACAGAATCAGGAGTTGATAAACTGACACGCGCAGCCTATCACTTGCTTGGTCTTGGAACTTACTTCACTGCTGGTGAAAAAGAGGTGCGTGCTTGGACCTTTAAACGCGGTATCAAGGCACCACAGGCAGCCGGAATTATCCACTCTGACTTCGAGAAAGGCTTTATCCGTGCCGTAACCATGTCTTACGATGATCTCATTAAATATGGTTCTGAGAAAGCTGTTAAGGAAGCTGGTCGCCTTCGTGAAGAAGGAAAAGAATATGTTGTCCAAGATGGCGACATCATGGAATTCCGTTTCAACGTTTAGAAAATAAAAAATAGTGCACAAGGCTGAAAAGTATTTTTCAGTCCTTTTGCTGTTTATCAAAGAGGAGAAATAATGACAAAATTAGTAGTTGGCTTGGGAAATCCTGGTTCAAAATACCATGAGACACGTCACAATGTTGGTTTTATGGCTATTGACCTAATGGCTAAGGAACTGGGATTAACTTTTTCTGAAGAAAGGACCTTTAAGGCTGAAGTGGCTTCGACCTTTTTAAATGGTGAGAAGGTTTATTTTGTGAAACCAACAACCTTTATGAATCTATCTGGCCTAGCTGTTAGAGCATTACTAGCTTATTACAATATTCCCATGGAGGATTTTATCGTCATTTACGATGACTTAGATATGGAAGTTGGGAAATTGCGCTTTCGTCAAAAAGGTTCAGCGGGTGGTCATAATGGTATTAAATCTATCATTGCTGAAACTGGCACTCAAGAATTTGACCGTATAAAAATTGGTATTGGCCGTCCACAGAAAGGAATGACGGTCGTTAATCATGTCCTTGGAAAATTTAGTGAAGATGACTATGCCACAATTTTACTGACTTTAGACAAGGTAGAGAAAGCCCTCAATCATTATCTGAAAACCAATGATTTCGAAGATACTATGAGGCGTTATAATGGCTAATACTCTATTAGATCTTTTTGAGAAGAATTATCAATTGCTTGAGTGGCGTGATAAAGTAACCCTATTGAGTAGGCAGTTGGTCATGGGATTTTCTGGTTCCAGCAAGGCAGTTGTCATGGCATCCGCTCTTTCTGAGCAAGTTCCTAAGATTTTAATCGTTACTTCAACACAAAATGAAGCTGAGCAACTGACAGGAGATTTGTCAGCTATCTTAGGAGAGGATAAGGTTTATTCTTTTTTTGCAGATGATGTAGTAGCTGCAGAGTTTATCTTCGCTTCTCCAGAAAAGACCCATTCTCGTCTTGAAAGTCTTAATTTTTTAATGGATAAAGAGGCCAGTGGGGTTTTGGTCACGAGTTTAGTTGGTACTAAGTTACATTTGCCTAACCCTAAGGTTTATAAAGACTCTCGCATTGACTTAACACTAGGGGAGGAACATGATTTAGAGGCTCTCAGTAAGCATCTGACTCATATTGGATACCAAAGAGTAGAACAGGTTCTCTCACCTGGTGAGTTTAGTCGGAGGGGCGATATTTTAGATATTTATGAACTGACTTCAGAGCTCCCCTACCGTTTAGAATTTTTTGGAGACGAGATTGATGGCATTCGTCAGTTTGATAGCGATAGTCAGAAATCTTTAGACAATTTAGAGCATGTTATCGTATCACCAGCAGATGATATTATCTTAACAAGAGAGGATTACCAGCGTGCTGAGAAGGCCCTAGAAAGTGCGGTCTCGAAGGCAGAAGGTCCTCATAAGGCTTACCTTGAGGAAGTTCTGTCGGTTACGATTGATGGATACCGTCATAAAGATTTACGTAAGTTTTTGTCTCTCTTTTATGATAAGGCTTATACCTTATTTGACTACCTTCCCAAAGGAACTCCTGTATTCATTGATGATTTTCAAAAGATAGTGGACCGCCATGGACGTCTTGAATTGGAGGTGGCTAATCTTTTAACTGAGGATCTTCACCAAGGCAAGTCTCTGAGTCATCTAAATTACTTAGTGGATTCATTTAAGACTTTACGTAATTATCAGCCAGCTGGTTTCTTTTCGAATTTTCATAAGGGTTTGGGAAATCTTAAATTTGATAAGTTGTATCAATTCACGCAATACCCTATGCAGGAGTTCTTTAACCAGTTTCCACTTCTAGTTGATGAAATACATCGCTATACCAAGAATAAGGCTACAGTTATTTTACAAGTGGGGTCTGAAAAGCAACTCAAATCTTTGAAGGAAACCTTGGAAGAATATGATTTAGATTTACCACTTAGTAGTTTTGGAGATTTGATTCCTTATAAGCCTCAATTAGTTCTAGGAAACTTATCCAATGGTTTTTACTTTGCTGATGAAAAGCTTGTTCTGGTCACTGAACGTGAGATTTTCCATAAAAAAGTAAAACGTCGTGCGCGTGCCAGTCACGTTTCCAATGCTGAGCGTCTAAAAGATTACAATGAGCTTGAAAAAGGTGATTATGTTGTACACCAGACTCATGGTATCGGACAATTTAAAGGTATTGAGACTATTGAGATTAAAGGGGTGCATCGTGACTACTTAACCATCCAGTATCAGGATGCTGCAACAATTTCTCTACCTGTTGAGCAGATTGAGAGTCTCTCTAAGTATGTGTCAGCGGACGGGAAAGAGCCTAAAATTAATAAACTCAATGATGGGCGTTTCCAAAAGACTAAACAAAAAGTAAGTAAGCAAGTAGAGGATATTGCTGATGACCTCCTAAAACTCTATGCCGAACGCAGTCAACTTAAAGGTTTTGCATTTTCACCAGATGATGATAACCAAAGGGATTTCGAAGATGATTTCGCCTATGCTGAGACAGAGGATCAATTGCGTTCTATCAAGGAAATTAAGGCAGATATGGAGTCAGACAAACCCATGGATCGTCTCTTGGTTGGTGATGTTGGTTTTGGTAAGACAGAGGTAGCTATGCGTGCCGCCTTCAAGGCAGTCAATGATGGAAAGCAAGTTGCTATCCTAGTTCCTACAACGGTTCTTGCCCATCAGCACTATTTGAATTTTAAAGAGCGTTTTGAAAATCATGCCGTTGAAGTAGATGAACTCAGTCGTTTTAGAAGTAAAAAAGAGCAGAATGAGACTATTGAAAATTTAGCTAAAGGGCGTATTGACATTATTATCGGTACCCACCGCCTGCTGTCTAAAGATGTTAAGTTCTTTGACTTAGGCTTGCTAGTAATTGATGAAGAACAACGTTTTGGCGTGAAGCATAAAGAGAAACTTAAGGAGCTGAAGGCTAAGGTTGATGTCCTTACGCTAACTGCGACACCTATTCCTCGTACGCTTCATATGTCTATGTTAGGTATTCGTGATTTGTCGATTATTGAGACAGCACCTACCAACCGTTATCCAGTTCAAACTTATGTTATGGAAACTAATCCTGGTCTTATTCGAGAAGCGATATTAAGAGAGATGGACCGAGGCGGCCAGATTTTTTATGTTTATAATCGTGTTGAAACCATTGATCAAAAAGTTTCTGAACTACATGAGCTGGTCCCTGAAGCACGTATCGGATTTGTTCATGGTCAGATGAGTGAGGTTATGTTGGAGAATACCCTCTTGGATTTCTTGAATGGTGATTACGATGTTTTGGTAGCAACGACCATTATCGAGACAGGGATTGATATCTCCAACGTTAATACGCTCTTTATTGAGAATGCAGATCATATGGGCTTATCTACTCTTTATCAGTTGAGAGGTCGTGTGGGGCGTAGTAATCGAATTGCTTATGCCTATCTCATGTATCGTCCTGATAAAGTGTTGACGGAAGTCTCTGAGAAGCGATTGGATGCTATTAAGGGCTTTACAGAACTGGGATCAGGTTTCAAAATTGCCATGCGTGATTTATCAATTCGTGGTGCCGGTAACATTCTTGGTGCTTCTCAAAGTGGTTTCATCGACTCAGTCGGATTCGAAATGTACTCGCAACTCTTGGAAGAGGCTATCAATAAACGTCAAGGTAAAACTCAAGTTCGCCGTAAAGGAAATGCAGAGTTCAATCTTCAGATTGATGCTTACCTCCCTTCCGACTATATTTCTGACGAGCGCCAAAAAATTGAAATTTATAAGCGTATTCGAGAAATTGAGAATCAGAAAGACTATCAAGACCTTCAAGATGAGCTTATTGACCGCTTTGGAGAATATCCAGACCAAGTTGCCTATCTCATTGAGATTGGTCTGGTTAAGGCCTATTTAGATGCTGCCTTTGCAGAATTAGTCGAGCGTAAGAACGATACTATTATTGTTCGTTTCGAACAAGCCTCTCTTAAATTCTTCTTGACTCAAGACTATTTCGAAGCCATCTCTAAAACGCATTTAAAAGCAAAAATCAGTGATAACCAGGGGAAAGTAGAGATTACTTTTGATGTTCGTAACAAGAAAGACTATGAGATTCTTGAAGAATTAAAAATTTTTGGACAGACATTTATGGAAATCAAAGAACGTAAAGAAAAAAAGGAAGCTTAAGGAAAGTTTAAGTAAGTCTCTCTATACTATAAAACATCCTAAAACTTTTCTTTTTCATAAATCTCCTGAGAGGGTCGACTAGTGTCGATTCTCTTATTTTTGTACTTGAAAAGGCTTTAGTCCCCTATTTTCTCAAAAAAATGCTATCATAGAAGAGATATCCTAACGAAAAGGAAACAGTAACATTGAGATTAGACAAATATTTAAAAGTATCACGAATTATCAAACGCCGTCCAGTTGCTAAAGAAGTAGCTGATAAAGGACGTATAAAAGTAAATGGTGTACTCGCTAAGTCATCTACAGATTTAAAAATTGGTGACCAAGTGGAAGTTCGTTTTGGAAATAAACTTTTAACTGTCCGTGTTTTAGAAATGAAAGACAGTACTAAAAAAGAAGATGCGGCAAAAATGTACGAGATTATAAGTGAAACAAGGATTGAAGCAGATGAGCAAGAAGCCTAATATTGTACAGCTTACGAACGATTACATTGATAATGCCAATCAAGAGCAACGATTAGAGCGTGCCGAACACGAACAAAGGAATCGCTTTATGGGGTGGATTCTTTTTGTGGTTGTTTTACTCTTTATCTTGCCAACCTATAATCTGGTTGAGACCTATATGAATATCAAACAGCAAGAGAAGGAAGTCTTGTCGCTTCAGAAAGACTATGATAAATTGTCGGATCAGACAAAGGAACGAAAGGATTTGGCTAAGAAACTTAAGGATGATGCTTTCGCCGAGAAATATGCGCGTGCTAAGTACTATTATTCACGTGAAGGAGAGTCAATCTATCCTGTACCAAGCTTATTACCCTAATGAAAGATTTACTAAAAACTGTAGAAACTTTTTTAACCTATTCAGAAGCCAAGTTAGAGGAACTATCAGAAAAAAATCAGCAACTTAAAATGGAATTACCGAGGAAAGAGGAGGTGAAGAAGCAAGCATGAAAAAGCTCTTAATAGCTGCAACTGTTGTGCTTGTATCTTCTAGCCCCCTAGTCTTACTTCCTATGGAGAAGGAGCTAACTCTGACCCAAAAACAGGTCCAAAAATTGACTCAAAATACTACAGCTAGTTTGGCTCAATTTAAACAGATTCCTAAAAATCCAAGAACGATAACAACTATCCTAACTTATAAGAACAAGGATTTAACAGAATTTAAAACCAGTATCCAAGCGGATACCAAACTATCAATTTCTGCTATTTTTTGGAATGCTAAAGGTGAGCCTGTTTTCCAACTTCAAGATGGTGATTATGTAGCCGCTAGTCAGAAATCAATTGTAGACGACAGTATCTATAATGAAAAACCAGTAGATATGACCTTATGGACTAAAGATGGTTTAACGGTATACAAAGAACCTTACGTTTTAGGAACTGAAAAAGCTGACTCCAAACTCGCTAGTTTTAAACCCATTAAGGTTAGCCAAGCAGCTCAGACGCATGCAGGGACCTACTATTTGGTAGACGGTGAGGGGTGGATCAACGCTTCTGATTTATCAACGACTGACAATCGCATCGAGGCTGTTCAAAAAGTCCTTAATGAGAAGTATAACAATCAAGAGCGCATCTCAGTTTATGTTAAACAGCTTGATACGGACCGAGTAGCTGCTATCAATGACGAAAAAAGCATGTATGCAGCAAGCGTAGCCAAGCTTGGAGTACTCTATTATGCACAGGAACGTCTGTCTCAAAAAAAATTATCATTATCAGATGAGTATCAATATACCGCAGCTGTGAATGGTTTTCCAGGTGCCTATGATCCAGATGGTTCTGGAAAGATTAGTAAGATACCTGATGATAAGAATTATAGCTTGGAAAATCTGTTAAAGGCTGTAGCCCAAAACTCAGATAATGTAGCGACAAATATATTAGGTTATTATGTAACCAATCAGTATGACAAGGCCTTCCAAAAATCAGTAGATAAAGCCGCAGCGACTTCGTGGAATATGGATAAAAAGGAGTTGACTGCTAGAGCCGCAGGTACTTTGATGGAGGCTGTTTATAGACAAAATGGAGATATTATCAATTATCTTTCAAGTACGGACTATGATGGCGAACGTATTTCCAAAAACATTGATGTGCCTGTCGCTCATAAAATTGGTGATGCCTACGACTTTAAACATGACGTCGCTATTGTTTATGCAGATTCTCCCTTTATTCTATCGATTTTTACGGATAAAGAGGGCTATGACAAAATCACCTCAATTGCAGATGATGTTTATGGAATTTTAAAATAATGACACAAAAATTGTTGCAAATGATGCAAGCCAAGGGTTATTTTAACCAGCACAAGAAAATTTTAGTAGCAGTATCAGGTGGAGCAGACTCTATGAGTTTGCTGCACTTTTTGTATAACCATCAAAAAGATTTGGATATTCAGTTGGGGATTGCTCACGTTAACCATAAACAACGACAAGAGTCGGAGCATGAAGAAGCGTATTTACGTCATTGGGCAGAGGAACATAAGGTCCCTTTTCACTATAGTGCCTTCTCAGGAAAGTTTTCAGAAAATGCTGCCCGTACCTTTCGCTATGAGTTTTTTAAGCGGGTCATGAAAGATTATGATTACTCTGCTCTTGTAACAGCCCATCATGCAGATGATCAAGCAGAGACGATTTTTATGAGACTGTTGAGAGGAAGTCGTTTAAGACACCTGACAGGAATTTCAGCTATCAGACCATTTGGTACTGGTCAGATTATTCGTCCCTTTTTGCATCTTACGAAAGATCAGCTTCCCGTAACTTTCCATTTTGAGGATAGGAGTAATACGTCACTAGCCTATCTTCGGAATCGCATCAGACTGTCCTATCTTCCTACCTTATCTCAGGAAAATCCTAAATTTAAGGAGCACCTTTGTCTTTTAGCCGAGGAGATTGGTCTTATGAAGCAAGCTTTAGGGGAGTTAACAAAGGATATTACTATCACTGATTTATCTGTTTTTCAGCAACAGTCAGATCCTGTCCAGCTCTTTCTTCTTCAGAACTATTTAGATACCTTTCCTGATTTACAGCTTTCTAAAGGCCAATTTAATCAATTGATAAGTTATCTAAGAAAAAATGGTTCAGGGAAGATACCCCTAAAAAATGGTTACGAACTAGTAAAAACACAGACTTCTTTCCTAGTAAGGAAAGAAGAGGTTATCTCTTTATCCCCTTCTTGTCTCTTAGAATTTGGAAAATCTGTTGAGTTTGAGGATTATACCTTGACTTTTTCAGAATTCAATGACGTTTCTAACACAGATGCTATTAGCATTTGGTCAGATGCCCCAATAGTGATTCGTCATAGAAAAGAAGGAGATAAGATTGACCTTGGTAGTCACCATAAAAAATTAAGACGACTGTTTATAGACAATAAGATTTTAGAGAAGGATCGTCAAAAAGCCATTATAGGAGAACAAGATGGCCAGATTATTTTTCTTTATGTTGCTGGGCGTCTCTATTTGAAAAAAAGACCTGAAAATGCTATACTTTATGGCACTGTAGTCATTTATAAGAATTTCTAATCAAATACCATGTTCAAATAACGATGATTGAAGTAAAAGTGGTATAATAACAGAACATTGACTTCGAGAAAGGGAACCCAAATGTTAGAAAAAGACATTAAAAAAGTCCTCTTTTCCCAAGAGGATATCGTAGCTAAAACTAAAGAACTAGGACAACAATTGACAGAGGATTATGCGGGGAAAAATCCTCTACTAGTCTGTGTTTTGAAAGGTGCTGTTCCATTTATGGCAGAACTTATCAAACATATCGATACCCATATTGAGATGGACTTTATGGTCGTTTCAAGTTATGGTGGTGGAACTGTCAGCAGTGGTGAAGTAAAGATTCTTAAAGATGTTGACACTAATGTTGAAGGACGAGACATCATCTTTATTGAAGATATCATTGATACAGGTCGTACGCTCCTTTATCTTCGAGATATGTTCAAGTACCGTAAAGCCAATTCAGTCAAAATCGCAACTCTTTTTGATAAACCAGAAGGTCGTGTTGTTGATATTGAGGCAGATTACGTATGTTACGATGTTCCTAATGAATTTATCGTTGGTTTCGGACTAGACTATGATGAAAAATACCGTAACCTCCCTTATGTCGGTGTCCTAAAAGAAGAAATTTATACAAAATAAGTAAAGGTCTAATTAATTTATGAATAATAAAAATAATAATGGCTTCTTACGGAACGCTTTTCTCTACATCATAGTTATTATTGCGGTTGTAACCGGAGTACAATACTTTGCAGGAGGAAGCCAAAGCCCAAGTCAACAATTGTCTTACACACAGTTGGTTAAGAAAATTGAAGATGGTAAGGTAAAATCTATCACTTATCAGCCAGACGGTAGTATCATTGAAGTTAAAGGTAGCTACAAAAAGGCCGAAAAGGTTGATACTGATCTTAGTCTACCATTTTTAGGTAGTGCATCATCAGAGACACGTAGCTTTACATCGACTGTGCTGCAGAATGAAACAACCATGCAGAAATTGCAGTCAGCATCAGAAGCAGCTGATGTTAATGTTAAAATGATACGTGAAAGTTCAAGTGGTGCTTGGATTTCATATCTTTTTAGTTACCTACCTTTGATTGGGATTGCTATTTTCTTCCTTTTCATGATGAATCAAGGCGGTAACCGCGGTGCTATGAATTTTGGCCGCAACCGTGCTAAGACTCAATCAAAAGAGAATATTAAAGTTCGTTTCACAGATGTGGCTGGTGCGGAAGAAGAAAAAGAAGAACTTGTAGAAGTCGTAGATTTCCTCAAAAATCCACGTAAATATAAAGCACTTGGTGCACGTATCCCTAAGGGTGTTCTCCTTGAAGGCCCTCCAGGGACAGGTAAAACTCTGCTTGCTAAAGCTGTTGCTGGTGAAGCAGATGTTCCTTTCTTTAGTATCTCAGGTTCTGATTTCGTAGAGATGTTTGTCGGTGTCGGAGCAAGTCGTGTTCGTAGTCTTTTTGAAGACGCTAAGAAGGCCGAACGTGCTATTATCTTTATTGATGAAATCGATGCGGTTGGTCGTCGTCGTGGTACTGGAATGGGCGGCGGTAACGACGAACGTGAACAAACCCTTAACCAACTGTTGATAGAAATGGATGGATTTGATGGAAATGAGAATATCATTGTTATTGCTGCAACCAACCGCAGTGATGTTCTTGATCCAGCCCTCCTACGTCCAGGACGTTTTGACCGTAAAGTTCTTGTTGGTCGCCCAGATGTAAAAGGCCGAGAAGCTATCTTGAAAGTCCATGCCAAGAATAAACCATTGGCTGAAGATGTTGACCTTAAAGTTGTTGCTCAACAAACTCCAGGTTTTGTTGGAGCTGACTTAGAGAATGTCTTGAATGAAGCAGCCCTAGTTGCTGCACGACGTAGTAAGACTAAAATTGATGCTAGTGATATCGACGAAGCAGAGGATCGTGTTATTGCTGGACCATCTAAGAAAGACCGCCAAGTTTCAGAACACGAACGTAAAGTTGTGGCTTACCATGAAGCCGGCCATACAATTGTTGGTTTAACACTTTCTAGCGCTCGTGATGTTCACAAGGTTACTATTGTTCCACGAGGTCGCGCAGGTGGTTATATGATTTCTCTACCAAAAGAGGATCAGATGTTGTCATCTAAAGATGAGCTAAAAGAACAATTGGCAGGTCTTATGGGTGGACGTGTTGCAGAAGAAATTATTTTCAACGTTCAAACCTCAGGCGCTTCAAATGACTTTGAGCAAGCAACACAGTTAGCACGTGCAATGGTTACTGAATATGGTATGAGCGAAAAACTTGGACCAGTCCAATATGAAGGTAATCATGCGATGAATCCAGGACAATTTACGACAGATAAGTCTTACTCAGCTCATACAGCTCAACTTATTGACGAAGAAATTCGATCACTTTTAGTTGAGGCACATGACAAAGCAGCTGAAATTATCAATGCAAACCGAGAAACACATGCACTCATTGCAGAAGCTTTGCTTAAGTATGAAACACTTGATGCTGCACAAATCAAGTCAATTTATGAGACTGGTAAGATGCCGGAGGATTCTCTTGGAGATTCAGAAGAAGATAATCATGCCCTATCTTACGATGAAGTCAAAGAAAGAATTGAAAATAAAAATAAAGATGAAGAAGAGTAAGGAGTTTTACTCTTCTTTTTTTAGATAAATCGAGAGAAGAAATACTATTAAAAAGTATTATAAAAAAAGAAAATTAAAATCAACACAAGTTATTGACAAGACAAGCTAGAGATGATATTATAAATAAGCTGTTTCGGGAGAGACAGCGGACACGAGAAGTGAAAAAACTTCAAAAAAGTGTTGACAAGTCATTCTAGATTTGCTAGAATATAGAAGTTGTCTTAAGAGAGACAAAGACCTTTGAGAACTGAATAAGAAACCAAGTGCAGGGTTATGATAGAAGAAATTATAACCTGTCAAT
>NZ_JACLQJ010000029.1:0-7085 GCF_016648665.1 Streptococcus sp. 23.2 | reverse complement strand
GTCCTCATAAGTTAATTTCATAATAAAAACACCTCAAAAGTTAGATTTTTTCTGTCTAACTTTTGGGGTGCAGTTCATTTTCGCCAAAGGGGATTCTTTCATCTATTATTTGAAAATAGAACTTGTGAAACTATCTGTCTCTTGTAGGAGTTTCTTATAGACAGCTTCTTTGAGTTTCGTCGTATGGCTTGTTGACACTGATTTATTACCGTTATTATCTGTTTTAATACTTGCAGCATCTTTTGCTACTGCAGCCTTAAACAAGGCTAATAAATCATCGTAAGAGCTTACTGTTGTGCCGTCAATTGTAACTGTCGTCAAACCATGTGACGCTTTGTCTTTCACTTCTTTGAAGTAGGCCTTCTTGAAGGCTTCTAGTGAGTTGAACTGACCATCAGAAATCTTGCTAATGATAAAGTCGTCTCCAAGGGTGTCCTTACCAGCCGCTTTTGCTTCTTGTTTATACTTGTTAGTCGCATAACCTAGGAAGCCTTTTTCATAGCCATAGTAACCCCAGAGTCTGAAGGTATTATGCTTGAAGGACATGGCACCAGGAGAACCCTCGCTGGTATTTCCTCCATAGATGGCAGACATCATAGGAACATTGACATAAGCAGAAGAGAAATCATCTGGTTTATAGACACCATTTCCTGGACCACGATTGGTCATGAAGTTATTGTCCACAAGGTCATCAATAGAGGTCAAGTTAATAGCCTTTTCACTATCACTTAGAGCACGAACCTTGTCGTATTGATTTTTACTGTTACCTCGTAGCTGTTTATCTACCTTCTTGAACCATGCGTTATTGAGCTCTTGATTTCCTTGACTGAGGACCGCTTCCCCTTCAAGTGAGTCAAGAAGCATGAGGGTATCGTTGTAGCCCTTCATGTAACGGTCGATGGCTTCACGTGAGTTCAACTTGTTTGGATTAGTGTTATACCACTGATTACCGTCGTTTTCTCTTTCAAAGGCCATGTTAAGTCCTAAGGCGCCGTATTCACCTTGATGACCTTGAGTAGCTGGTGATTGAAGAAGACCTTGGGCATATGCTTCAACGTCTGTTCCTTCACGACGACCATAATCTCCAAAGTAAGCAATACGGTCATTGATGTGGGTCGTTTCATGCGTAAAGGCCGAAGCACCGTACTCACTAATCATGTTAGACATGACGAAAGTAACTTTGGCACGATTATCAAAGGCATTGTCATAGATAGCAGCATAGGCACCGGCCATAGCTCCGTTGTCTCCATAGTACTCACCAACTGGACCATAGATTTCACGGATTGGCGCATAGACTTCTGTACTGTCTTTAAATTGACCGTAGCGCTCTGGCCAACCTGGCCAACCATGACCCCAGACATAGAAACCTTCCCAGACAGGATTGACAATATCTTTGAACAATCTGTTTTTAACTTTGTCTGTAGCCAATCTATGCCAGAAATCAAGGTAGTTGATTTGACGTTGGGCAGCTAGATCAATCTCAGGTTTCAGTTTCTCAAGAGTCGTATTGTACTTGTTAGCTGTTCCATATGACATGGTGTCATAGGTTGAAATCAAGAACATCTCTGTTTTATCAAGATTCAATAATGGCAGAATCATTTTTCTGTGTAGGCCACGTGTTAAGTTATCGTAAGCACGATACTTGTGCTCACCGACACCTTCATTTTGCGAAGCTTTCTCTACAACATAGACCTTGTCCTTAGTGGCATCGATGAACCAATCATTCATATTGTCGATATTAGTGAACAATTCTCTATTATAGTTTAGGAAACCATTTAAATCTCCAGATTTAGTATATTTCGCTAGAACTTCACCAAAAGCATCATATGTTCTTGATCCACTGATATTATTTTCCTTAGAGCCAATCTCAATCAAACGGTCAAGGACATCCACATTTTTACCATAGAAGTCTGGCTTGAAGAGCATGATTTCTTTGATATTGACATCATCAAACTTAACACCGTAATAACGATTCAAATAGGTTAAACCTAGCAAGAGAGCAGCCTTATTTTTCTCGACCTTATCAAGAATCATTTGTTGAGCGGCAGGTGATTGGTTAAGCTGGTGATCCTCATTTTCAACCAGCTTAGTCACAAGGTTAGTCAAATTAGCTTTAACAGCCTCAAAGCTTTCTTCCAAGAAGAGGTTCTTAATGGCATTTACTCTATTTGGACCGGTACGACCAAGTTTTTGGTAAATTGGATCAGACTGCAACTCAATCGTTTTAAGGATATCAACAATACCATTAATAAGACTTGAGTGATCTTTTTGGACAATATTCGGAGTGTACTTGATACCCAAATCAGTAACAGTGTACTCCTTAACGTTGCTCAAACCTTCTGAACTATCTGAAAGCTTGAAGTAGTCTTTAGTACCATCAGCATAGTGAACAATAATCTTGTTAGCATCGCTTAAGTCTGTGACAAAATTACTGTCTTTCATTGGTGTCACTGAGAGTACATCTTTGGTATTCAAGTTATGGTTTTTAGCCAGTTTGTTTGCTTGATAGACAATATAATCCTTGTTATAGAACGGTTGAAGTTTCTCAATATTCTTATAAGCCTGGTTGTATTCTGGATTATAGTCTTGAATATTGGCAAAATCAGCTTGACTAGAAACATTATTAAGAGTATTCAACGCGTAAGGTTCGCTGACAAATGTATCAGCCGTTATTTTGTAGCCTTCAACACGCTTGTCAGCTTCTTCCTTAGTCAAATGTTTGAGTTTTTTCGGACTCTTGGTATCTCTACCAGTGCCATCTTCGGCAGAACTATAGCCGATAACCCCAAAGAGGTCTTTGATATAAGGTCCACCATCTTCGTCATCAACATCATTAGATGCAAAGATTTCTTGACCTTTAACTACCTTGGCATAGGTCACGTTGTCTTGAACAGCTCCGTAAGGCCAAGTCTTGGCAACAATACCACCGACATATCTTGTGTTTTTAACATCAAGAACACCTTTGGCTACTGAATTTGTTACCCTTGCCTTAGTTCCAGACTTCCAGCTATTAAGCATGTAGGTGACATATGGTACCAGCATACTTGCATTGGCATTATTGGCCGTAATAGTCGCATCCACATAAGCTCTGTTAACAAATCCCATGTAGTTTGAGCCAGCAATCCCACCAACTGTCGAGTTATTACCAACAGAGTTAATCTTACCGATAAAGGCGACATTTTCAATCTTGCCATCTTCATCAATCTTATTGACAATCCCCGCAACGTCATTATTACCAGTAACTGAACCAGTCACCTTAACATCTTCAATCAAACCTTTGTTTTTAAGGTTAAATCCAACTGCTGCTATTTGATTCTGACCAGGGCGATTGATGTCTACATTTTCAAAGTTGATATTCTTAATGGTTCCCCCATTGATAACATCGAACAATGGGTGTTCCAAATCATAGATGGCAAAACGTTTGTCACCATCACTAATCAACTTACCAGTAAATTCGGTCGTAATGTATGATTTGCCGTTTGGAACAACGTGACGAGCACTCATACTTTGACCCAGTCTAAATTCACCTGATGGATTAGCCTGAATGGCATTGACCAACTCAGCAAAATCATAGTAAACATTGGCTTGACTAGCTTTCGGTTTCTCAATGTAGTAGCTATAAGTTTGAGCAAAATGATTTTGGCCATCACGTTGCACCAAATTGTCCGCTTCTGCAGTTACCTTATAAACCGCCTTACCATCAACTGTTGTCTCTTCGATAGACTTGACAGCCAAGTAAGTTGTTTTCTGATCTGCCGAAGTCATCTTCAAGTAATAATTCGTAAGGTCTTGAGGTACAGCTGTCAGACGGGTTTCATCCACTTCTGTTTGATTGTCATACTTAATCAAATCCGTACGGGCAAAATCTTTAAGCTCAACTTTCTTGAGATCAAGTTGGATGGTTTGGTCTGCCAGGACCTGACTTTCCTCACCATTGCCACGATCAAAGGTCATGGTTGTTGTAAGTGTATACGGCTTGTAATAGTCTAAGTTTGTTAAATCAGCAGTCAAGGTCGTGCTAGGAACATCAAGCGTTTGGACAACTTGTCCATCTTTCTTAAGTACCGCTTTAATAGTCGTGATGGCTACTGAACCTGGATTAGTCAATTGGTAGCTAAGCTTGGCACTTCGACCCAAGTCATCCTTGTCAATCTGTGTCAGTGTAAGAACTGGTTTTTCTGATATCTTAGCCCCTTTGCGAACGATACGATCTTGGACAGGAACTAGCACGGTTTCAGTGACAGTTGGCTCTTCAGCAGTCTTGTTACCCTTGTAAGTCTTATAAACCTTGGTGATTATATTTTGGCCTTTTTGACCTTCTTGGACAACTTTCAATGTGCCTTTTTCTAGACTATCATCTTCTTGGACAATTTCTTTAAATGGAAGCTCTACAATGGACTCCTCCGTCGTTGTGCCATCTAGAGGCTTGCTACCACGACGGATTTTTCTAGGTTGTGGCACCTCAATAACCTTACCTGACACAATAGTCGGCTCACCAACCTTGACACCATCAATGGTTTGGTAAATTTTCTGGATTTCTTGGCTACCTTTTTTACCCTCTTGTTCGACAACTTCTTCATCCATATACTTGTTATCATCCGTAATCACTTCGATAGGATAATCGATGGCTTGCGTTTCAGTCTCTGTGATACTGCCGACAACTGGGGTATGAACAGGATTCTCAGGTTGAACAAGGGCCTCACCTTCGTGGCCTGATTCTTGTGTTCCATTGGCACTGATTGGTCCAGTGTACTCTGGATTATCTGGTTGGACAGCTGCCTCGCCTTCGTGGCCAACTTCTTGTGTGCCATTAGCACTGATTGGACCAGTATATTCTGGAGCCGCTGGTTGAACCACAGCTTCACCCTCATGGCCAACTTCTTGTGTGCCGTTAGCACTGATTGGGCCCGTATATTCTGGAGCGGTAGGTTGAACCCACGCTTCTCCCTCATGACCAACTTCCTGGGTACCATTGGCACTTGTAGTATCGCTACTGATTGAACCGGTGTACTCTGGGTTAGCAGGTTGAACAACTGCCTCGCCTTCGTGACCAACCTCTTGCGTACCGTTAGCACTGATAACACCAGTATATTCTGGATTGGCGGGTTGAACCACTGCCTCACCCTCATGGCCAACTTCTTGTGTGCCGTTAGCACTGATTGGGCCCGTATACTGTGGATTAGCAGGTTGAACAGCTGCTTCACCTTCATGACCTGATTCTTGCGTACCTTTAGCGCTAATTGGTCCAGTGTACTCTGGATTAGCAGGTTGAACTAGAGCTTCGCCCTCATGACCTGGCTCCTGAGTTCCTTTTTTCCAACTGATTTCTTTATCTATTTCATCCCGGCTTGCTGTGTTTTTATCTTCTCTTGATGGCTCAAGTCCTTTCAAAGTATTCTCCAAAGGTTGTTCAAGTTCAGGCTTAGCCGAGTAACGAAGATAGCCGACATACTCATAACCATCGATTGTAATAACACCTTTAGCTAGATCCGCCTCATCTGAGACAGTCAGAGTCTGATTATATGCCTGTAACTCCTTATTTTGCAAAGCAAGAACCTCAAGAGGGACAAGTAAACTTTGCCCTGCTGCTCCAATCAAGACCAATCCAATAATCTTTTTGCGGTGTTTTTTTGAAAATAGGAGCACAGCCAAAGTTGCTGTTGTCAGCCCTAAACCTGTTGCGGCCCAGTCAGAACTACCTGTCTGAGGAAGAGTAGCTTGACTGTCTCCCTTACGTTTATAGACCAGATAAAAAGTATCATCATTTTGATATTCCTTTGGAATAGCATGAATCACTTGCTTCTGCTCTTCAGCTGTCAATTCATTTTCAGTAACATAGGCCATATGTACCGAAGCATCCGTAGTAATCTGATCCGCCGAAACTGGCTTAGACACGAAAAGACCACCTGCTAACAAGAATGTTCCGATAGCAACTGGCCCGACACCAACTGACAATTTACGAATGGCGTATTTTGTCACTTTTTCAAAAACATGATTTGCTTGTTTCATTCATAATCTTCCTATATGTTAATCGTTGTACCCCAAAGGCACTTCAAAAACGAAGACGTTACTGAAAAACACGCACTCTATACATTTATTATCCTTCTTCCGAAATCTATCATATCCTTTTTTTAATCTTTAGGCAAGTATTTTCTCTAATTTTTAATCAATATAAATAATTATTTAGCAACCATACTTTTCTTTCATGAAAACCTCTAAAGCCTTTTCATATAAATAATTATAAAGACTCTAACATTTGTAAAAATATTCTATTGAAATTCAAAATACTAATAATTCAAAAGAAAAATAATTGGGCTAATCTCTCTTATTCAATTTTATATCTAATATTTTAATGTAAGTAAAAATCATCGTTCAATAGACACAAAAGAGACCCACCCCTTATGGGATGAGTCTCTTTTTCGAAAACTGAAATAGTCTAACTAACTATATTGAGGGATTTAACCTATTAACTATTTTAGTCTTCTTTTTTGCGTTTTCCTACTAAACCAAGTCCAGCTGCCGCAAGAATTCCACCAAGGACTACGCCACCGATAGATACTTCGTCTCCTGTTTCTGGAAGTGTAGAAGCATCTTTTTCAGTTGATGAAATGTTTGCTCTTGCTTTAAGGTTCATATGATTAGCTAAAGTTGTTGATGACTCAACTTTACCATTTAGTGATGGTTTAACAACTGTTGGAGTATTCTCAGAACCCTTACCATTGTTGAAGGAATCTACTGTTCCACTTGTTGTGGCAAACATTGGAGCACTAGCTCCTGAAACGTTACCTGCTAGGTCTGTCGCTCTAGCTGTCACGCTACCTTCTGGAATGTTAACTGTTGGAACTACCACTGCGAGACCTGTTTCATCAGCTGTCGCTTCACCAATCTTATTGCCGTCTTTATCGAACAATTCAACCTTAGAACCTGGTTCTGCAATAACATCGATTGGAGTACGAGTGCCCGCCTTACCTGTAAGATCAGTATTCACTACTGGTGCGTCTGGCGCTATCGTATCAGTTCCCTTACCTACAGTCACTGATGTTGGGTTAGAGGTGTTGCCTGCATCATCTGTTGCAGTGACAGAA
>NZ_JACLQJ010000028.1:0-8789 GCF_016648665.1 Streptococcus sp. 23.2 | reverse complement strand
CCCGCCCTCCCACAGCCCGTTCCTCTTACTGCGCAAGTCGGTCTGCCTCAGACAGAGCCTCAGATTCAGCAAGTGCGTCTGAGTCAGTAAGTGCCTCGGCATCAGCAAGTGAGTCTGAGTCAGTAAGTGCTTCAGAATCAACAAGTGCCTCAGCCTCAGCAAGTACTTCAGAATCAACAAGTGCCTCAGCCTCAGCAAGTACTTCAGAATCAGCAAGCGCCTCTGAGTCAGCAAGTGCATCGGCTTCAGCAAGTACATCAGAATCAGCAAGCGCCTCTGAGTCAGTAAGTGCGTCAGCTTCAGCAAGTGCTTCAGCATCAGCAAGTGCGTCAGCATCAGCAAGTGCATCTGAGTCAGCAAGTGCGTCAGCATCAGCAAGTGCGTCAGAATCAGCAAGTGCGTCAGAATCAGCAAGTGCTTCAGAATCAGCGTCTGCGTCTGAGTCAGTAAGTGCGTCAGCTTCAGCAAGTACATCAGAATCAACAAGTGCATCTGAGTCAGCAAGTACTTCAGAATCAGCAAGCGCCTCTGAGTCAGCAAGTGCCTCAGCCTCAGTAAGTGCTTCAGAATCAGCGTCTGCATCTGAGTCAGTAAGTGCCTCGGCTTCAGCAAGTACATCAGAATCAGCAAGTGCATCAGCCTCAGTAAGTGCGTCAGAATCAGCGTCTGCATCTGAGTCAGTAAGTGCCTCGGCTTCAGCAAGTACATCAGAATCAGCAAGTGCGTCAGCCTCAGTAAGTGCTTCAGAATCAGCAAGTACTTCAGAATCAACAAGTGCGTCAGCCTCAGCAAGTACTTCAGAATCAACAAGTGCCTCAGCCTCAGCAAGTACATCAGCCTCAGCAAGTACATCAGAGTCAGCAAGTGCCTCGGCTTCAGCAAGTACTTCAGCCTCAGCAAGTGCGTTTGAGTCAGTAAGCGCCTCAGCCTCTGTAAGTGCCTCAGCGTCAGCAAGTGCATCTGAGTCAGCAAGCGCCTCAGCTTCAGCAAGTGCGTCAGCGTCAGCAAGTTCTTCAGAGTCAGCAAGCGCCTCTATTTCGGCTTCTAATTCTGTAATTTCAAGTAAAGGTCAGCCAGCCATTCTATCACTTGAAAGCCTGGATATTGAAAGCGTCATTGCCTCAGATTCTATCAGTACATCATCAAGCGTTTCAGAATCAGAGTCAGCATCATTGAGTGTCTCATTGAGTGAATCACAATCTGCCTCTGTAAGTGCTTCAATTTCTGCAAGTGAGTCTGTATCGTTGAGTGAAGTACAAAGTGCAAGTGTGTCTGTGTCAGAATCAGCAAGCACATCTGCGTCAGCGTCATCGAGCGCATCCGCTTCAGTATCTGAGTCAGCTTCTACATCAGCATTCTTGAGTGCCTCTGAAAGCACAAGTGCTTCAACATCATTGAGTACTTCAGCAAGTCTTTCAACCTCTGCCTCTGTAAGTGCTTCAGTGTCAGCCTCATTGAGTGCCTCAGAATCAACTTCTGAAGTGAAAGATCCTAAGCATAAACGTGGTAGCCAAGCGCTTCCTAAGACTGGTGAGGAAAACTCATCATTGTCAATGGCATTTGGTGCTTTGGCAACTGCAACAGGTCTCGCCTTTCTTGCTAAACGTAAGAAAGATGAAGAAGAAAGTGAAGACTTCTAAGTCTTAGTAAGTTTAATCATTATCTTCTAGCGAGATAATCAAATATCCCCTATCGATTAGAGTGATTTCCTAATTGGTAGGGGATTTTTTTAGTCTGATATTCTAAAAATACAAATAGTTTTAATAAGTCTTAGGGTTACCATTATTATCGTATTTTTAGAGATATGAAAGAAAGGATTAATCGCTAGAAAGCAATCTCGAAATGAGATTTTTTGCTTAATTTTATGATAAAATTTAAAGGAGTGTTTTAATCAAAAATAAATGGAGTTTATATGTTTTTTAGAAGGAATGAAGGTCAATATCGTGAAACCGATCGTGTGACACGCTTTAAATTGGTTAAGTCAGGGAAGCACTGGCTTCGTGCGGCGACGTCGAATTTTGGTCTTTTCAAGGTGCTTAGAGGAGGCGTGGATACACCGTCTGTTGCTGCCCATCAGGTAGAGGTGGATGCACCTGCTTTTTCAGGTCAGACACTGCTTAAGGGAGTGCTTGCAACGGGGGCCTTGTTAGGTGGTTCTGTTGTGACTCAAGTAGCTCATGCGGATGAAATGACTGATCAGCCGATTTTGGAAAGTGAAGCAGGAGCTAAGACTGATCTCTTGGCTACATCTGATTCCATTGTTCTTGGAAATATGGAGTCTGTGTCCAGTGTTCAAGAGAGTCAAGTAAATAGTCAAGAGTCATCAGAAACTGCGTCAAGTCAGACTTCGGAGGCTTCTTTGAGTGAGTCTCTATCACGCAGCCAATCAGTGTCTGCTTCTGAATTAGCTTCAAAATCGACATCCTTGTCATTGAGTGCCTCGCTTTCTGCTTCCTTGTCAGCTTCATTAACTTCTAAGTCGGAATCAGTAAGTCAGACAGATTCCTCTTCACATAGTCTGTCAGAGAGTACGCTTAGAGAAAGTTCAGAGCATAGTACAAGTACATCTGTTCAGTCAGTTAGCAAGAGTGATAGTAGTAGCGACACTAAAGTAGGGATGTCCCTTGTCATCTCAGAGTCAACCTTGTTAAACGCTTCCTTGACATCTGAAGTGCAAACGAATCGCCAATTATCTGATACGGCGACTGGGCTACTAGCTGCCTCGGTTGTGGCTGATGCTGAGCGTTTAGAACAAGAAAAGCGTCTCAAAGATCTAGCCTTAGACATTTATACCTATAAAGCTCAAGCTGTTGATTTGCCAAATACGGATGTTGCTATTCTCAAGGGAGATAAAGCCTTGGGTGCCATTCGTGTCAGTCTGGCTGATCGTGATAGCGATGTGTCTCCTACGATTAGTCAGGCTCGTCAGGCTAGAAATAGTCTTGCCAATGCGGTGCTTCGTGCGACATCTGGTCAGCGTGATCCTCGTAATGGTTCTCGCATTGATGCTAATAGCAACCTTCGTGCACCCCAGTATAATTTAGGTCCGGCTAACAATGCCTTGATTTCTGTTTATAACTCTGACTACATCAATCATGCTTATAATGTTGTTGAAACCATTCCTACACGAAATAGTATTAAAAGCATTGGCTACGCTTCTGGTAGTGATCGAGTGAATGGCATCAACATACCTCAGACTTCTGCATTGAAAAATAGTGCAGTCGCCTTTAATATTGTGGGGACTGTTGGGCAGACAGGGGTCGTAACGCCTGGGAAAATTTATAATGTTTCTTTTGTAGTGACTAATACGGCTAGGCAGTCAGTGACACGTACGCTTCGTATTCAGGTTTTGCCACAAAATGATGGCATTCGAAACCCGATTACGGCGGTGACAACGGGGGCTTATGTTAATGACACAAGTAATCTCGCTCAAGCCGAAAAAGATAAGGTTTGGGAGGCCTTTAAGACTGCTAACCCCAATATTGCCACTTCAAAGGACTTTAAATCTTATTCGGTTTCAGCATCTGGTGTGGTGACCATTACTTATAAAGATAACACCACAAATGATGTGACGGCTCCAGTGAAGCGACTTGCAGCACCAACGGTTGAAACGAGATTATTGGACAAGGCTTACACGCAGACACCTGTAACTGTGACAGGAGCTGAACCAGGTTCTACAGTCGTTCTATACAATAATGACGACGAAGTAGGAACAGCAGTGGCAGATGCTTCGGGTCAAGCGATTGTGACGCCGACAGTTAAGTTACAAACAGGTGGTGTAACAGCCAAAGCTCGCATCATGTATGATGATTATGCGGTATACTCAGATGCCAGCAATTCCGTGGCTGTAACGGATGGGACGCGTCCTGAAGTGACGGCTAAGTTGACTGTCGATGGTGTGGAACCTAAGTCTACGCCTCTCGAAGGTGGTGGGAAAAACTATACCATCTATGCTGGCGATGATGCTGTTTTGACTTTCACGGCTACAGATGACAGTGGCAAGCTTAAAGAAATGAAAGTTGTTGCAAGAGCCGACTTGGATGACAATGCCTTGAACGGAAATTTCTTTGGTAGTAGCCAGTATGGAACAGGTAATATTGAACCGATTACGGGAGATATCACAGCAACGAGTGACAATCCTGCAACCATCACAGCGACCATTCATTTGAAAGATGATCTTTACCATTCCTTCCGAAACACATGGCAACGTAATGTTGCTGCTATCGACAATGCATCAAATATGAACCGTCCAAATGGCTTGGGTGAGATTCGTATTACTCAGGGACGCTTAGCAGATCGTACGCCGGGTGTGGCACCGACAAGCACTATTCAGGTGACCAGCCTGACTGCCTTAACAGATGCAGATAAAAGCAAGATTATTGCGGCTGTGTCGGCCTTGAATCCAGAGGTTGCCAACCGTATTAAGTCTTATACGGTTAATAGCGATGGAACGGTAACGATTACTTATAAAGACAGTACGACGAATGTTGTGACGGTGAAATTGTCGGATAGTGATCACAGCCAGTCAGTGTCGCAAAGTGCCAGTCAGTCTAAGCAGGAGTCGATTTCTCAAAGTCGAAGTGAGTCCGTTAAGCAGTCTGCGTCGACCAGCCTTTCATTGAGCACGGTTGCTTCAAAAAGTGTTTCAAGTTCCTTGAGTTTATCAGCACAACAGAGTGTTTCAAGATCACAAAGCCAATCTGCTTCAACGAGTGCGTCATTGAGTGTCGTGAAGTCACAGAGTGTCTCAAGTTCCTTGAGTTTATCAGCACAACAGAGTGTTTCAAAATCACAAAGTCAATCAGTCTCAGCGAGTGCGTCATTGAGTGTCGTGAAGTCACAGAGTACCTCAAGTTCCTTGAGTTTATCAGCTCAACAGAGTGTTTCAAAATCACAAAGTCAATCAGCCTCAGCGAGTGCTTCTTTGAGTGCCGTGAAATCGGAGAGGATTTCAAGTTCCTTGAGTGAGTCTTTGAAGACTAGTGTCTCACAAAGTCAGTCAGCCTCAACAAGTACATCTTTGAGTGCCGTGAAATCGGCGAGCGTTTCAAGTTCATTAAGTGAGTCCTTGAAGACTAGTGTCTCACAAAGTGAGTCAGCCTCAACAAGCACATCTTTGAGTGCAATGAAATCGGAGAGGATTTCAAGTTCCTTGAGTGAGTCCTTGAAGACTAGCGTCTCACAAAGTCAATCAGCTTCAACAAGCACATCTTTGAGTGCCGTGAAATCGGCGAGCATTTCAAGTTCCTTGAGTGAATCCTTGAAGACAAGCATTTCGCAAAGTGAATCTGCTTCAACGAGTGCTTCTTTGAGTGTTGAGAAATCAGCAAGTGTTTCAAGTTCCTTGAGTGAGTCCTTGAAGACAAGCGTCTCACAAAGTGAGTCAGCTTCAACAAGCACATCTTTGAGTGCCGTGAAATCGGAGAGCGTTTCAAGTTCTTTGAGTGAATCCTTGAAGACAAGCGTCTCACAAAGTCAATCAGCCTCAACCAGTACATCTTTGAGTGCCGTGAAATCGGAGAGTGTTTCAGGTTCTTTGAGTGAGTCTTTGAAGACAAGCGTCTCACAAAGTGAGTCAGCTTCAGAGAGTGCTTCAGTTTCCGAGTCACAATCAGTTTCTAATTCAGAATCAGCTTCAACAAGTGCATCAGTGAGCACATCACAGTTAGAGTCAAATTCAGTCTCAGCTTCAGAAAGTGCATCAACTTCAACATCTCAGTCTGAGTCGAACTCAACATCAGCCTCAGTAAGTGCGTCAACATCAACATCACAGTTGGAGTCAAATTCAGTCTCAGCTTCAGAAAGTGCGTCAACATCAACATCACAGTCTGAATCGAACTCAACATCAGCATCTGAAAGTGCCTCAACATCGATCTCTCAATCAATCTCAAATTACGAGTCAGCTTCAGAGAGTGAGTCAGTATCTGAATCGCAGTCAGTCTCAAACTCAGAGTCAGCCTCAGAGAGTGCCTCAATTTCAGCGTCACAATCAGAATCGAATTCAGTTTCTACTTCAGAAAGTGAATCAACGTCAACATCACAATCCGAGTCAAACTCAGTTTCGACTTCAGAAAGTGAATCAACGTCAACATCACAATCCGAGTCAAACTCAGTCTCAGTTTCAGAAAGTGCCTCAACGTCAACATCACAATCCGAGTCAAATTCAGTTTCAGCTTCAGAAAGTGCATCAGTAAGCACATCACAGCTGGAATCGAATTCAGTTTCGACTTCAGAGAGTGAGTCGACATCAGCATCACAATCCGAGTCAAACTCAGTTTCAGCTTCAGAAAGTGCATCAACGTCGACATCACAATCAGTATCCAATTCAGAGTCAGCCTCTGTAAGTGCGTCAGTATCAGAATCACAGTCAGTGTCAAACTCAGAGTCAGCCTCTGTAAGTGAGTCAGTATCTGAATCACAATCAGTATCAACTTCCGAGTCATCGTCAGAAAGTGCTTCAGTAAGCGAATCACAATCAGTTTCTAATTCCGAGTCTGCATCTGCAAGTGAGTCGATTTCAGAATCACAATCTGTCTCAACTTCCGAATCATCGTCAGAAAGTGAATCAACATCGATATCACAATCCGAGTCAAATTCGGTTTCTACCTCAGAGAGTGAGTCGACATCAATGTCACAATCATTGTCAAACTCCGAATCAAACTCAGTTTCAACTTCAGAAAGTGAATCAGAAAGCACATCACAGCTGGAATCGAATTCAGTTTCAACTTCAGAGAGTGAGTCAACGTCAGCTTCACAATCCGAATCAAACTCAGTTTCAACTTCAGAAAGTGAATCAACGTCAACGTCACAATCCGAATCAAACTCAGTTTCAACTTCAGAGAGTGAATCAACGTCAACATCACAATCCGAGTCAAACTCAGTTTCTACTTCAGAAAGTGAATCGACATCAGCGTCACAATCCGAGTCAAACTCAGTTTCTACTTCAGAAAGTGAATCAACGTCAGCGTCACAATCCGAGTCAAACTCAGTTTCAACTTCAGAAAGTGAGTCGACATCAACATCACAATCCGAGTCAAACTCAGTTTCTACTTCAGAAAGTGAATCAAATTCAGAATCACAGTCTGTTTCAAATTCAGAATCAGCTTCAACAAGTGAGTCATTTTCAGCCTCACAGTCTGTTTCAACTTCCGAGTCAGCCTATGTAAGTGCGTCTGTTTCAGTCTCACAATCAGTGTCTACTTCAGAATCAGCGTCAGAGAGTGCATCAGTTTCAGAATTACAGTCTGTATCTAATTCCGAATCAGTCTCAGAGAGTGCATCAGTTTCTGAATCACAATCAGTGTCTACTTCCGAATCAGCGTCATTAAGTGAATCCATTTCAGCATCACAGTCTGCTTCAACTTCAGAATCAGCGTCATTAAGTGCGTCAGTTTCAGAATCACAGTCTGTCTCAACTTCAGAATCAGCATCAGTAAGTGAATCAATTTCAGAATCACAATCAGTGTCTAATTCCGAATCCGCTTCATTAAGTGCGTCAGTTTCAGAATCACAGTCTGTTTCAAACTCCGAATCAGCGTCATTAAGTGAATCAACATCGGCATCACAGTCTGAATCAAACTCCGAATCCGCTTCAGAAAGTGCATCAGTTTCAGAATCACAGTCTGCTTCAAACTCCGAGTCATCTTCAGCAAGTGAGTCAGTGTCTGAGTCGCAGTCTGTATCTAATTCCGAATCAGCGTCAGAGAGTGCATCAGTTTCAGAATCACAATCAGTTTCAAATTCCGAGTCAGTGTCTGTAAGTGAATCAATTTCAGAATCACAATCTGTCTCAAATTCAGAATCAGCATCAGTAAGTGAATCAATCTCAGAATCACAGTCTGCTTCAAACTCAGAGTCAGCGTCAGTAAGTGAATCAATTTCAGCATCACAGTCTGAATCGAACTCAGTTTCAGCTTCAGAGAGTGAATCAACCTCAGCTTCACAATCCGAGTCAAACTCAGTTTCGACTTCAGAAAGTGAATCAACGTCAGCGTCACAATCAGAATCAAATTCAGTTTCGACTTCAGAAAGTGAATCAACATCAGCGTCACAATCAGAATCAAATTCAGTTTCGACTTCAGAAAGTGAATCAACATCAGCGTCACAATCCGAGTCAAACTCAATTTCGACTTCAGAGAGTGAATCAACATCGACATCACAATCCGAGTCAAACTCAGTTTCAACTTCAGAGAGTGAATCAACGTCAACATCACAATCCGAATCAAACTCAGTTTCGACTTCAGAAAGTGAATCGACATCAGCGTCACAATCAGAATCAACCTCAGTTTTAACTTCAGAGAGTGAATCAACGTCAACATCACAATCCGAGTCAAACTCAGTTTCGACTTCAGAAAGTGAATCGGCATCAGCTTCACAATCAGAATCAAATTCAGTTTCAACTTCCGAGAGTGAATCAACATCGACATCACAATCCGAGTCAACTTCAGTTTCTGCGTTAGAAAGTGCATCAGTAAGTACATCACAATCTGAGTCAAACTCAGTTTCAACTTCAGAGAGTGAGTCAACGTCAACATCACAATCCGAGTCAAATTCAGTCTCAGCTTCAGAAAGTGCATCAACATCAACATCACAGTCTGAATCTAACTCAACATCAGCATCTGAAAGTGCATCAACATCAACATCACAGTTGGAGTCAAATTCAGTCTCAGCTTCAGAAAGTGCGTCAACATCAACATCACAATCAGATTCAAAATCAGAATCAGCATCACAAAGTTCATCACCCTCGAGATCTCACTGGGCGCCGAAAGAAGTATAAACATCAGGACGTG
>NZ_JACLQJ010000027.1:0-12137 GCF_016648665.1 Streptococcus sp. 23.2 | reverse complement strand
TATATTGTAACTCGTTTGGAGTTTTTTTGTTATGACGGTATAACCTTCGATGCGCACCCGCATAGCGGGTGGTTTATTTGTTTCGCACCTTGGGAGCGAAACGGACTTAAAGTCACATAAAATTAATATAAAAAGTGTCTAAAATACATATTTAGACACTTTTTGTATGCTATAATTTTCATTAACACTATAACAAAGGAGAACCAAATGAAACGTTTAAATACTCTATTTCATATTATAAAAGTTACAGGTTTTACTCAATTTTTGATAAGTTTTGTAAGTTTTATTTTTATTTCAGGAGGAATACTTTTATTAGTTGAACCTCAAATAAGTAATTACTGGGATGGACTATGGTATGCTTTTGTCACATCAACAACAGTAGGTTACGGAGATATACTAGCTACTACTCTAATCGGACGTATTACTAGCGTCTTTTTAACTGTATATGGACTTATTTTTTTTGGATGCTTATCAGCCGTAATTGTCAATTACTACAGCAAATTAAATACATCTAATAATAAAACTGACTAACATATTTCTTAGTAACTGTAAAAAATAATTCTTTCTCTGCCAATTCCAAACGGCTACAATTTCCTGACCTCGCGATACTTCTTGACTATCCTCTCCAGTCTGAACAAGATTACCATCTTCGACATCATCTAAGTCTAATTCTTTCTTGATAGTCTTGAAGAGTTTTCCAAATCCAATCTGTCGTTTCCGATAAAGTCCCTCAAACAAATCACCCGTTATCCGTTCCTTCGTCTCTTCAGGCAAGACAATCACTTGTTTGTCATTCTCTTTCTCGACATCAAATGGATTTTACTAATATTTCTCAAAATTATGAGGCTGGGACAAAAGTCCTAGCCTCTTTATTGTTTTTGGATTGTCGAGCAAGACGCAGTGGTTGAGTGGGCTCTACTACGCTGATTTCATCAGCTTTTACTGCCCTACTCAACTGTGCGGAGGTGGGACGACGAAATCGAATTCTAACGAATTACCGATTTCTGTCCCACTCTCAAGAAATAGAATTCCTAGGAAATCATTGAATTATCAATCACCCTACCAAGTTTTTCTGAGTTACTTGAAAAGTCTAACTTAATTGTTATCATTTAATTTATCTAACAGAGCCTCTGCTACTTTTTCTGGAATGCCAAGTGCTTGGATGTCCTCAACAGTAGCTTTTTGGATAGCTGTCATAGACTTGAAGTGTTTGAGAAGTTTTTGTTTGCGCTTAGGTCCAAGGCCCTCCACGCCATCAAGTTTGGAGCTGAAACTATTTTTACTACGAACTTGACGGTGGAAGGTGATAGCAAAACGGTGAACTTCATCTTGGATACGGTGAAGAAGGAAAAATTCCTCGGATTGCCGTGGCAAATCAATGACCTGCAAGGGGTCCCCAAAGAGCAATTCGTTGGTTTGGTGCTTGTCATTTTTCTGAAGCCCCGCAACTGGGATAGAAAGATTCAATTCATTGCGTAGGACATCCTTGGCCACATTGACCTGTCCTTGACCACCATCCATGATAATAAGATCTGGTGGTGTTAGCCCATCGCGTTTGACACGACTATAACGTCGACGAATGACCTCACGCATGCTGGCATAATCGTCAGGCCCTTCAACCGTCTTAATCTTGTATTTGCGGTACTCTTTTTTATTGGTTTTTCCATTCTCAAAGACGACCATGGCGGATACAGGGCTCGTTCCCATGATGTTAGAGTTATCGAAGGACTCGATGCGAACCGGTGTCGGAATTCCCATGAGTTTGCCTAGATTTTCAATGGCTCCTTGGGTCTTGGCTATATCTTTTTCAAGAAGATCAAATTTTTGAGTCAGACTGACACGGGCATTTTTCGTCGCCAGATTAACCAACTGCTTCTTCTCGCCACGTTGAGGTTTAAAGACCTTGACCTCATCTCCAACTAGAGCTTCGACAGACTCTTGATCAATGTCTCCTGGAATGAAAATCTCCTTAGGCTTGAGATGACGACTATCCAGATAAAACTGACCCATATAGGTTAGAAAATCTTCCTCAGCATCATTATAATAAGGGAACATATTGACATCACGCTGAATGAGTTTTCCTTGGCGAACAAAGAAAACCTGAACACACATCCAACCCTTGTCCACGTAGTAACCGAAGATATCACGGTCCTGCATGTCCTGACGGATAACCCTTTGCTTGGTCCTCAGCGTCGATACTGCCTCAATCAAATCACGATACTCCGCAGCACGCTCAAACTCCATCTGGTCAGACATATCCTTCATCTTGGCCTTAAGCTGATTAACGATTTTATCATCATGACCGTTTAGGAAATTCTTGACATCCTCAACCAAACCTTGCCAATAGTCCTCAGTGGTGTGACAGATGGTATGGGCATTACATTGGCCAATATGGTAATAGAAACAGACCTTGTTGGCGGGATTTTTACATTTCTTAAAGGGGAAAATACGGTCCAACAGTTTCTTGATTTCATTGGCCGCACCAGAGTCTGGGTAAGGACCAAAATAGAGACCGCCATCCTTCTTAACCTGGCGGGTAATCAAGAGCCTTGGATAGAGCTCCTTAGTAATCTTGATAAATGGATAAGACTTGTCATCCTTGAGGCGGATGTTGAATTTGGGCATATTCTCTTGGATAAGATTAATTTCCAAAAGCAGGGCCTCAATATTGGACTCGGTTACGATAAATTCAAAGTCTGCAATCTCAGATACCAAAAGCTCCGTCTTAGTATCATGACTTCCACGAAAATAGCTACGCACACGATTTTTTAGATTTTTAGCCTTACCGACATAGATAATATTGCCGAATTTGTCCTTGTGGAGATAGCACCCCGGGTTGTTTGGGAGCAATTCCAGCTTATGTTTAATCAGATTATTCATGCTTTCATTGTAGCAAAAAAAGAGCTGAAAAGCTCTTAATAGTCATGGGTGAATACAATTTTGAAGAGTGACCTATTTGCTCAAAATTGTCAAGATTTCTTGGTAGTTTTTGACTTGATAGGTTGGAACAGCTGGAGTCTCATTAACCAAACCTTTTGGATTAAACCAAATGCTGTCAATTCCTGCATTATTACCACCTTGAATATCAGCAGTTAGACTATCACCAATCATGAGGGCCGAATCGGGATGAAAGTCATTCACCTGATCCGCAATTTTTTCAAAAAAGTCCGTAGACGGTTTGTGGGCACCCACTTCATCTGAAATGAAAATATCGTCGAAGAAAGGCAAGATGCTTGAGGCTTGCAGACGACCACGTTGGATGTAGCTAACACCATTAGTTGCTGCATAAATCTTGTGACCGCGATTTTTAACGTTCGATAAGAAAGCATGGGCCTGAGGCAACTCCTGCCCCTGTTGGCTCAAGAAATGCTGGTAACGGCCAGCTAAGTGACTGCCATCAACCTCCTGTCCAAAATGCTCAAAAAGACGAGAAAAGCGCGTGCGAAGCAATTCCGGCTTAGTGATTAAACCATGATTGAGATCTTCCCACATGGAACGATTCATGGGGATATAGTGATCCTTGTAAACTTTAAGATCTCGTGAAGCCACCCCAGCCCCTTCAAGAAGGTAGGTCAAAGCCAAATCTTCAGCACGGTCAAAATCTAGGAGGGTGTGGTCAAGGTCGAAAAGCAAATGCGTGTAGGTCATGGTATATCCTTTCTAACTGGAAAATCTTTAGGCTCTATTTTACCACAATCCAGCTACATATAAAGAAAGAAACACAAAAGGGCGACCCGCAGGCCGCCCTCTCAGATTTATGAAAAATAAGTATTGCTTACTTAATAGACTGCTATTATATCCATTGAACCTTAAAGAAAACTTAAAGTCGGTTGTTTTTTTACTATTCCTATAGATTTTTACTTAAACAGCGAATCTCTCTAATTCGTGGTATACTGAAAATACAAGATTAATCAAACGAGGCGTGTTATGAAAAATTTAAAATTTCAATCCGTTTTTGACATCATTGGACCTGTCATGGTCGGGCCTTCCTCTAGTCATACTGCAGGAGCTGTTCGTATTGGAAAGATTGTTTCTGCCATCTTTGGTGAAACACCGACTGAGGTAGAATTTCAACTTTTTAATTCCTTTGCCAAAACCTATCGAGGTCATGGGACTGATGTGGCTCTAGTGGCTGGTATTTTAGGTATGGAAACGGACGACCCTGACATTCCACGCGCTCTGGATATCGCATACGAAAAAGGCATTAAGGTCTACTGGAAAATCAACAAGGATAGTAATGCGCCGCATCCCAATACGACTCGTATTACCTTAAAAAATGATAAAAAAACCATTTCTGCCACAGGTGTTTCTATCGGTGGAGGAAATATCCAAGTAACTGAACTCAATGGTTTTGCGGTCAATCTCAAGATGAATACACCGACTCTTATCATTGTCCACCAAGACGTTCCAGGAATGATTGCCCTTGTCACAGATATTTTGTCGCGTTATGGCATCAACATCGCCCAGATGACTGTTACTCGGGAAAATGCGGGTGAAAAGGCCATTATGATTATTGAAATTGACTCGCACCAGTGTGATGAGGCCGTCACTGAAATCGCTAGAATTCCTCATCTACATAATGTCAACTTTTTCAGCTAAGAGGGGGATTGCATGTTTTACACTATTGAAGAATTAGTTCAACAAGCTGACCGAGATTACCAAGGTAATATCGCCGAGCTCATGATTGCTACAGAGACAGAACTAACTGGACGGGAACGCCCTGAAATCCTAGCTCTGATGGCTCGAAATCTCGAAGTGATGAAAGAGTCTGTTCAGGCTGGTTTATCCCCTGAGAAATCACCAACTGGTTTAACCGGGGGAGACGCTGCCAAACTGGATGCCTATATCAAAAATGGAAAGACCCTGGCTGATTCTGCTGTTCTGGGTGCTGCTAGAAATGCCATGGCCGTCAATGAATCTAACGCCAAGATGGGCTTGGTTTGTGCTACACCAACTGCTGGATCAGCTGGTTGTCTGCCTGCTGTTCTTACAACTGCTATCGAAAAACTGGGCTTAACTGAATCACAACAATTGGACTTTCTCTTCACTGCGGGTGCATTTGGTCTAGTCATCGCAAATAATGCCTCGATTTCTGGTGCCGAGGGAGGCTGCCAAGCCGAAGTCGGTTCCGCCTCTGCTATGGCTGCTGCCGCTATTACAATAGCTGCTGGTGGAACACCTTTCCAAGCCAGCCAGGCCATCTGCTTTGTGCTTAAGAATATGTTGGGACTCATTTGCGACCCTGTAGCCGGATTGGTTGAGGTCCCATGTGTCAAACGTAATGCTATGGGGGCAAGCTTTGCCCTAGTAGCTGCTGACATGGCCTTGGCAGGCATCACATCAGCCATTCCAGTCGACCAGGTCGTTGATGCTATGTATCAGGTTGGTTCAGCTATGCCAACTGCCTTCCGTGAAACTGCTGAAGGTGGCTTAGCAGCAACTCCGAAAGGAAAAGCACTCGCAAAAGAAATTTTTGGATAATTTTTAGTAGAAACAAAAAAACTTAGAAGCTTTCATACTTCTAAGTTTTTTTCTTCTTACATAGCCTTTTCAACGTTTTGATTTTAGCTGAATAGCCATTTTGTCAAAAAGTGCCATGTTTCTTTGGCAATACTTGCAAGGAAGGTTGATAGACTAAATTTGTTAAATGTTTTTAGGAGATTGTCAACTATTGGAGCAATAGTCTTAGGTGTTTCCACTGGAGCCTTACTTTCTTCTTGCTTACCAGTATTATCCTGAGAAGGATCTAGCACTGTGTTTGTACTGTCGTGACCATTATTTTGTCCTGTCGGTTCAGGCTCTGGAGCAAGCTCAGGCTGATGCTCAGGTTCATCTGTTTTATTTTCTGGATTTGGCTCTGGACTAGGTTCTAGCTGAGGATCAGGTTTAATTGGTTCGTCAGTAGTGTCACTGCTTGTGTTTGTCATTTTTTCAGTAACGAAGAAGTTTTGGAATTCTACTGAGCCATCCCAAAGACCAACACCTACATGGGCTTGATTGAAGTAATTATCCACAGCATCAAATTGATGATGGAGCACTTCCTTGCCATCGACATAGACTGTCATGGTGTCCTTGCCTTTCACAACCTTGACATGGTGGTACTGACCGTCATTGATAGCCTTATCCAAGTGAGCTTCAGCGATGGTTTCACCACCAAAACGGAAGAGACGAACAGTGTCGTTGTCAGCAAATTGGACAGAGTAGGCACGACCTGGTTCTTCACGTTCCGCAGCTACAAAGAGGTTGACCAAACCATGTTGGTATTTGACATCGATATCATAGTCAAATTGCTTGAAGCCATTACTTTCATAGGCCATGAAGAAGTCATTGGCACTGACATTGCTATCGTAAAGGGTATCGTCATCAATATACCAATCACCAGTGACAGCTTTCAATCCTTTAAGGTTGGTCGCAAAATTGTTGAGCGTAATGTCAATATTAAAGGTCTTGGTCAATGATGGGTTTTCAACTGAAGTTGCTGTGACAGTGAGATGACCTTTGTGAAGAGCTTTGAGAGAAAGTTTATTGTCATGTTCAGTATAGGACACCAAACTTGGATCACTAACTGTCCATGTCACATCTTGCTCTTCAGAAGCCGGTGCGAGGTAAACCTGCAAGTCCTTACTTTGTCCAACTTCAAGAGCCAAATGACCTGCAACTGTGGTGTTCATAGCAACAGCCTTAGTGACTTCCTTCTTGTCAGTCCAAGTACTCTTAATCGGATAGATAGCAATATTTGCTTTGGCTGGACCACCTTCAACCAAGACACTCGCTCCAACGGCTCTTGGGCTTGGGAAAATCTGATTAGCACCAGCTACCGTATTTCCCTTAGCAAAGACTTCTACACTAGCACGGTCCACATAAAGATGCAAGTCAATAGAACCATCTTCATTGCGAGTCACTTGTTGGCTATTAACCTTAGCAAAGGCATCTGAAAGGATAGTACCAGATTGGCTACGATCAATAGACAAAGTTTCCTTAGTTAAATCGTAAACGACTTTTGTAGCTTGACCATCACCGACGCGAAGATTAAAGCCAACTGCTGTCGTTTCCTTACCTGGTACAAAGTGAGAAACCACTTCATAAGTGTCACCTTTGAAATCTTTAAGTAATTCGTTATCAGAAGCCACTGTGACATTTTCAAAATACTGGGCATTTTCTGTGTCACGAAGGCTTTCGTAGGCCTTAACAGGGGTTTGGGTCAAGAGATAACGGTCGCCTGATTTAACCAAACCAAGGTCAAGGTTAAGGTTAAAGGTACCATTAAATTTTTGACCTACAGTATCTGCAACCAGATTGCAATAATCTTCCCAAGTGTTCATCCAGTTAATTTCAGTCAATTGTGGGATGTTTGGATGGTCTGCTGTCCCAAAATCATGAACATAATAAGTCATAGCAGCATAGGAATCCTTACCAAAATTCATGGTTTCGTCATGGTCTTGGTAAACATCATCAGCTACAAAGGCCCACTTGCCATCCACTTGTTTAAAATCACCAACCTTGTAAGAACGACCGCCACGTGAGAGGACCCACTTGAGTGCGCCATCATTGGCTACAATCGGATAAAGGTCAGGACATTCCGTATGCAAATCCTTGTAGGTTGTTTCCACTTGCCAGTTCTTCAAGTCTGGTGAAGAATAAATGCGAAGTGGACCACCTGCAAGGACCATAAACCATTGGTTATCCCAGCGGAAGACCTTAGGGTCACGGAAATCTTGGTTTTGAAGGGGATCCTGAGACCAGTCGGCAACTACCTTGTCATATTTTTGCCAAGTTCTCCCCTCGTCCTCACTGTAGGCAATTTCAATCCGTTGCCCATTACCATTTGAAGTGATAATAGCTACCAGACCACCTTCCGGAGATTTGAAGAGGCCTGAGCTATTGGTACTATCAACCACGACAGAGCCTGAGAACATGTGACCTGTCGCATCTGGGTAAAAGGCTATAGGCTCTTCATCCCAATGAAGCAAGTCTCGGCTGGTCGCATGGGCCCAGTGCATTGGCCCCCATTTGGTATCATCGTAAAATTGATAGAAGAGATGGTAACGTCCCTTGTAAAAGACCAAGCCATTAGGGTCATTAGCCCAACCATCCTTGACAGAATAATGATACTGATCACGATAAAGCTCGTTGTAATACACATCATCACTCTGTCTGCGGTGGATATTAACACGATAAGTCAAGGTCACAGGACGGCCAAGCGAATCAGTCATACTACTTTCAATAATAAAGTAATTGGCACCTACAGCCACTGGCAATTGTGAAATATCTGTGTAAACATTTCCCTTGGCATCTTCTACCTTGATAACAGCATTTGGATTATGCTTAGTGATGTCAAAGCCTACTGTCTCTGCATTGTGTCCCACATATTGGATATGGAGTGGTTCTTCAGAGAAGAATTGGGCTTGTTTTTCAACAGATCCTGTTTTTGAGGTCACAACAAGATTGTCAATCAAAGGAAGACTGGCATCATCAAGATTAACATAGCGGGTGTTTTTGAAAATGACATTGGCATTCCAATTAAGAAGTCCAAAGTAACCTTCTGGAAGGACTTGAGGTTGACCCTTATCACTTTTTTGAAGAACAGCGTCGCCTGTACTTGCGACAAGCACATCATTGACATAGTAAGAAAGCCACTGATTAGCCGCAACTACTCTAAGATTGTAGGTTTCATCGGCAGTTGGTGTTACATCTTTTTCATCTACAAGTTGAATATCATGATTATTGACCCAACGCCAAAACTTAACCTTATGGTTACCAGAGTCTACGTTGACCCCGTACATATTTTTATCGCTACTATCATTGTTACCACGGAAAATGAGGGCAGCAGCACCACCAGCTTCCTTGAAGGTCACATCTGTTGAATAGATAAAATTCTTGCCCTCGGATTGAGAATAAAGGAAAGAGTCTCCCTTGTCTTTAGCTTCTGAATGAATACCGTCAGCCTGCATTTCCCAGTGACCATTTTGGTCTGCGGTCATCCCTTCTAGATTGGTAACCGCTTCATTATTAGGCAAATCCGTTTTTTCCGCTGTCACATGAACAGGACTGGTGCTATTCGTTACAACTGGAGATTGTTCTTGATTGGTCTGATTCAAATCGGCTTCTTGCGTTTGGTTAGTCACTTTCTCAGCCTCGCTAGCCTGTGTTTGTACTTCTTTTGACTGGTCAGGGCTAGGCTGAGTGGGATTCTCTTGAGCTGTTTGAGCAGATTCGGAAACAAGAGACGGGCTCGGCTCTACCACTTGGGGGACTTCCTTGGTCGTGCTAGGAGCAAGCTCCGCTTGAGGGGCAACTTGATGGTCAGTTTGAGCTACCACTTCTTGAGGTGTTGGGCTCACAGTTGCCTGTTCCACTTGGTCCGCATAGACAGGACCAGCCAGGGCCAAACCTGCAAAGCTTACCAAGGCACAGCCGTAGACCCAAGTCTTCCCACTTTTACGCATAAACCAATTTTTACAAACAGTATCATTCATGATTCTTCTCCTTCTTTAGAGTAACATTAAATGTTATCTCAGTTTTCATGAAAATTCAAAGTCAATACATTCGCCTTTATTAATAAGCCTGTCAAAGTTTCCGGAAATATCTCTAGGATTTACATTAAAACGGTAAACGCTTACTTTTAATATCATTATAGCACTATCGTCTGAAAATGTGGCATTTTTCTATAATATTTTTAATAGAAATAAAAAACTTCCGAATTTGCCATTCGAAAGTCTCATACTTATGCTTAATCTGAGCCTGTTAGCAGGCTATTTCCAATAATACCAATAGTTACAATAGCAATCCCAAAGAATCCCAAAAGGCTAGGTAGACTATCTCCGAGGAAGAGGCAACCACCCAAGAGGGTAAAGAGAACTTCACCAGCCTGAGTAGCCTCAACTACTGCCAGTTGCTTATGGTTATGCTTAACTAGATTAGTTGCCTCGAAGAAAAGCAAGGTTGCGACAACCCCAGAAAAGACAGCTACAATTAAAGACTGTAAAATCTGTCCACCTGATGGAAGCCCAGCATCTGCTACAGCAAAAACTGACAAGAGCAACCAAAAAGGCGTACTCATCAAGGTCATCCCAAACACGCGCTGCGTCGTTGAAAGCTGATCCTGCTTACAGTGGACCATCATCTTACGATTGCCCAAAGGATAGGCAAAAGCGGCCAGTAAAATCAAAAGACTAGCACGGACCACACCGCTACCAAGACCACTACCAAAGTAAGGAATCTGGATGAGAATAATCCCTAAAAGGATAACCAATGTCATAAGCAGTTGCTTACCAGGTACCCTCTGCCCAAATAGAGGCGTCAAGAGCAGACCAGCTAGAATGGTAATCTGCCAAGTAGCCGCCACAAACCAAGACTCGCCATAAATGGACGCTAGAGACAGCGGTCCATAAAAAAGACCAAAACCCACCGTACTCCAGACCAACCAGGTCAAGGGTTCTTTCTTAATGGCAGACAGAACACCTGCCAGCTCACCCTTACGCCAGGCCAAAACAGCCAGCATAGGCAAACTAAACAAGTAACGTAGACTAGCACTCCACACCCAGGACCCACCCGAAAGATTCATACTACGGTTGAAAATAAAAGTAAAAGCAAAAAAGAGAGCACCCAGAATGATATGCCCCCTGTCAAGTAGACAGGTTAAATATCTAAAAAAGTGTCTGTTTTTGAAGGTCAGTCGTACATAATAAATGTACGGCTGTTTTTTTATGCAGACCACTTAGACTTGTACTTTTCAATTTTGTTATTCTTAGCGATTGGGTATGACAAAGGATGTTCTGATGATAAGGCAGCGTTTCTTACTGCCAAAGGCGTTTTACAGTCATACCTACTTTGTGGACGCTCTTGACAGTAAAATCGGATATAGTCTTTGATGGCATATCGGAGGGAGGCCTCATCTGAAATCTCATATATCTGATACATTTCCGATTTTATAATTCCCCAAAAACCTTCTATTGGTCCGTTATCAATACAATGGCCTACTCTTGACATGGATTGAATCACATCAGTATCTTTCAGCTTTTTTTGAAAGTTCTTATTGGTATATTGAAACCCTCTATCGCTGTGAAATATAGGCTTCGCTGCGGGATTTTTTTCAATGGCTTTGTCAAATGTTTTGAAGACCAGCCGATTGTCATTTCGACCACTTATGACAAAAGCAATAGGATAGCGGTCATATAAATCAAGTATGACACTAAGATAGAGTTTCTTATGAGAGTTAGGAATCTTAAACTCTGTAACATCTGTTACCCATTTTTTGTTCGGAGCAGTTGTATAGAAGTTTCTTGCCAACTTATTTTCTGCAGTTTCTTTAGGCTTGGCAGTCTTGTATTTTTTCCTTTTCTTACGGATAAAAGCGTGGATATCGAGTACTTTCATAATTCGGTGAATTCTCTTTCTTGAGTAATTCGTATGATTGAAATGATTGATCCAATCGGTCATTCTTCGGTATCCCAAGATGTGTGAAAAACGTTCGTCATATTCTTTAATTAATTCCGCAATTTCGCTGTTTAATTGTTCTTGTTCTGGAACTATTCTATGTTTCCATTTATAAAATGCAGACCTCGTAGTGCCGAGCTGATGACACATCCAGCTAATGCTCCACCCTTTATTTGTGTTGAAGTCTTCAATCGCTAAGTATTTTGATTCGTGGCGCTGTTTGCCTAGCCTCACATCCTTCCGAATTCTTTCACTTTTTTTAAGAGTTCAACAGTCATATCCTTTTCTTCTAACTGACGTTTTAAGCGCACATTTTCTCTTCGTAAACGTTCTAATTCATCAACCTCATCATCTAGTTTGTGATGACCCCTTTTGTCAACTAAACCTTCTTCACCATCACTATCATACTTTTTCACCCACGAATACACTTGGCTATAAGAAACATCATAAAGTGATGCCGTTTCCTTATAATTGCGATTATGTTCAATACAATAGTTGACAATCTCTTTGCGTTCATCAATAGTGGTTTTACGTCTTGCTTTTGCCATATAGACCTCCCGTTTTGGATTGTAATCCTTAAGTTTTATATTGGCATTATACATCCTAATCCACTTTCTTAAAAGTCCTGAAGAAATATCATACTGATGACCTAAATCAATAGATGAAGCCTCACCACTAATACATTTTTCTACAAGTTCCAT
>NZ_JACLQJ010000026.1:0-14622 GCF_016648665.1 Streptococcus sp. 23.2 | reverse complement strand
GAAAATATCGGGTAAAAACATGGTGGATTCCGTATTTTTATAAGACTAACTTTGGTAATTTATAATATAAGAAGAGTTAAAAATGATAATAGGGAAGTCTTACTTTTAAAGGGTTTTTACGTTTAAAAGTTGTTTCAATCCTTACTTCTATTTGAAATTTACTTATTTAAGAAAGCCAATTATTAGAAAAATGAACGTTAAAAGTGAATTCAAGATGGCTTTTAAAGAAGAAAATTAATATCAAAATATTAGAAAAAACGATTTTATGATAAATAACAGTAAGCGTTTTAAACGCTTATAATACAAGTGTTTTAACGTAAGACTGCTTTTTGTAAGAGTTTGGATTTAACAATTGTCAGATAACTAAAGTTTTTTTAGAAAAGATAGATTAATCACTTGACTCTAAATTGTCAGAATGTTAGAATGAGAATGAATCATGGATATGAGGGGAATTAACTTGTAGTCATGTATCTATAACTAACTATTTTTTTAAGAGGGAGACTTAAACATGAAAGACATTTTCAATAGACGTCAACGATTTTCATTGCGTAAATATTCGTTTGGTGTCGCTTCAGTCTTGCTAGGAACGGCACTCTTTGCCGCTCATACTGCACAGGCCGATGAAGTAACAGCGCCTGACGCTTCTTCATCAAACCCTGATTCATCAGTTGAGGGGGAAAGTTCATCAAACCTGATTGAGACATCTACAGCATCTACAGCTCAAGCAGATCCTACTGCAGCTGTATCTTCAACTGAGGCAACTGCGTCAACATTTAACTTGACGCCAGAAGCTTCAACAACAGATAAGGCTGCCGCAGGGACAACTGACAAACAAGCTACAGAAACTGCAAAATCTCAAGCTGCTAAACCAGCTTCGGAAGCAGCAAAACCAACTGAAAAGGCTGCTACAGAAACAGCTAAGCCAGCTACAGCAGCATCAACAAATGCAGCTAGCAACAAGGTTGAAACAACAGCTTCAGCGACAGCCGCTGCAGCAACTCCAGCTGCAACAGCGGCTAATCGTACTGCAGCAACAGCAGCTCCAGTAGCTGAAGAAACAGCAGCAGCCGAAACTGCGGCAGCAACTACAAGTCTTAACACACGTGGTTCTGCGCGTTTTTATTCTGTAGGATCAGCAGCAGTTCGTAGTGCAACGCTTGACCGTGCAGCAACTGATTTGACGAATGCTGGCGCTTTGGCAACAAGAAGCAGCCGTCGTAATCGTCGTGCCGCTACAGACCACAATAACGAGCCGGTTGCTGTAGCAACTTTCCTAAAAGACGGTGAAGTTGCTACACCTGAGATGACGGATCCAAATGGTGCAAGTGTTCGTTCACAAACAGTACCATCAGGATATGCTGCTAAAGAAGGCGATGTCTACACCTATAGTATCGTAGACCTAACCCGCTTCAATGAACGTTACAATACAAGCTACTATGTACGTGCTTACAAGAGATTTGATGCTTCAACAGATACGACTGTTGAATTGATCAACAAAAATACTGGTGCTGTAGTTGAAACAAGAACAATTACTGCGTCTAGTGGTATTCAAAAATTCACGACTACTCAATCTGCTTCTAAAGGTGAATTAACTTTCCAAGTAGATTATGATAAAGGTTTAGGAGCTGGACCTGGTAAAACGGACCAACCATTTATTCAATTTGGTTATGAAGTTGGGGCAAGTATCCAAGCTTTAGTAGCTCCAGGACATAACCTTACTACTGAAGAACAAAAATTATATGATGCAGTTTATGCTGCTCGTACATCAACAGATATTATCAACGTTGTAGAACCAGCATATAACGGTCGTACGATTACAGATACTAATGCCAAGATTCCAGTATCAGTTAATAAAACAACTTACTATAAAGTAGTTGATAAAAACAATCCAACATTTAAGGCGAATAAAACTGATGTAACTGTTCAAGATTATAAAGCAAATGGTAATGAAGTAGACTTAGCTTCATACACTCTTAAAGCTATGGAAGGTCAAAACTTCACAGCATCTGGAGAGCGCCAATTTGATGGATACAAACTTTATCAAGCAGCTGAAGCAAATGATCAGTCAGGATATGTGAGTCGTCCTTATACTGTTGGAACGAAATTCATGGACGCTGAGCGTGCAGGAATTAAACGTATTAAAGAAATCGTGGGTGAAGATGGAACTGTAGTTGTTCGTGTTTATCTTCTAGATCCAAAACAACAAAGCAAGCGTTCTGATGGTACATTGAGCACTGATGGCTACATGTTGCTAGCAGAAACGAAACCAATTAAACCAGGTGATTACAACAAACAAGAATTAGCTGTTAAGAAATCACCTCTTAATACAATTGCTTTCACTGATAGTAAAGGTGTAACCTATGCAAATGGTAAAGAAGTTCCATTTGACTTCCAAAAAGCTGCTGGATATACACCATATAAAACTGTATTCGTACCATTCTTAGGAGACAATATTGGTCACCTTTCTCCAAATGAACAATTGGTTCGTGGAGTAAATGGTATCGGTACCAACGTTGACTTGCTTAACTCTTTGACACCGTATAAACAACCTGTTTATTACTATGTCAAACAAGAACCTGTAACAGTTACACCAGAAGTTGAAAAACAATTGGAAGGACGTGTACTTGTTGATGGTGAATTCAGCTTCAAGATTAAAGAAGTCAATGAAAACAAATCACTTCCGTCATATGAAGAAACTGTTACTAATAAAAACGGTAAAGCTACATTTAGTAACTTAACTTTCAATAAAGTTGGTACTTACATCTACACAATCACTGAGGTTAAAGGGGCAGATACAAACGTCGATTACGATGGTATGACAGTTAAGATGACTGTTACTGTAACTGAAAACTCTAAAGGTGATTTGCAAGCTTCTGTTAAATACAGTGGTACTGGTGGATTTGCTTCAAGTGCAGATGATAAAGTCTTCAACAACTACGTTGTAGCTCCAGTTAAAACTAAGTTTGACTTTAGCAAGGCTCTCGCAGGTCGTGAGTTGAAAGCCGGTGAATTTAGCTTCGTATTGAAAGATTCAACTGGTAAAGTTCTTCAAACTAAGAAAAATACTAAAGAAGGTGTTGTAGCCTTTGATGATTTGACCTTTGACAATACTCAAGTTGGTACTCACAAGTACACTGTAGAAGAAGTTATCCCAGAAAACAAAGAAGCTGGTATGACTTACGATACAATGAAGGCTGAAGTAACAATCACTGTTACTAAGGAAGGTCACGTTCTTAAAGCAACAAATACTCTTCCAGCAGATACAGAGTTCAACAATACATTCACACCAGGTGCGATTAAAGTTAACCTTGAATTTGATAAATCACTTTCAAACGGTACTTTGAACGCAGGTGACTTTAGCTTCACATTGACTGGTGATAACAATGTTAACGAAACTGTAACTAACAAAGCTAACGGTAAGATTAACTTCAGCGAATTGTCATTCGACCGTGAAGGTGTCTACAACTACACTGTTAAAGAAGTGAAGGGCAACAATGCCGATGTAGACTACGATGAAATGACTATCGCAGTTAAAGTAACAGTTACTAAAGATGCCGCTACAGGTCTTTTGGTTGCTAAGACTGAAATGACTTCAACAGGTGGTGAAGCAACTGGTACTGATGACAAGATCTTCAACAACCACGTTGTAGCTCCTGTAACTGCACAATTTGACTTCAGCAAAGCTCTTGCAGGTCGTGACTTGAAAGCTGGCGAATTTAGCTTTGTATTGAAAGACAAAGATGGTAAAGTCCTTCAAACAAAACAAAATGATGCCAACGGTAAAGTTAAATTTGACGCATTGACATTTACAAATGCTCAAGTTGGTGACCACAAGTACACTGTAGAAGAAGTTCAAGGAACTGAAGCAGGTATGACTTATGACCCAATGAAAGCTAACGTAACAGTTACTGTTACTAAGTCAGGTCATGCGCTTACTGCTGTTGCAACTCTTCCAACTGATAAAGAGTTCAACAATACCTTCACATCAGCTCCTACTCAAGCTCAATTCAAGTTCACTAAACGTCTTGAAGGTAAAGCACTTGAAGCAGATGCCTTCACATTCGAATTGCTTGAAAATGGCAATGTAATCCAAACTAAGAAAAATGCAGCAGACGGTTCAATCACTTTTGATGCTATTGAATACAGCGCTGAAGGTGAACACACTTACACTGTGCGTGAAAAAGCTGGTAACGATACAAATATCGATTACGATACTATGAACGCAGTAGTGAAAGTTAAAGTTACTAAAGATGCCGCTACAGGTCTCTTGAGTACTGCAGTTACAATGCCTGAAGACACTGAGTTCAACAACTATGTAGTTGCTCCAGTTGTAACTAAGTTCGACTTTACTAAGAAATTGGCAGGTCGTGAACTTAAAGCAGGTGAATTCAGCTTCGTATTGAAAGATTCTACAGGTGCAGTAGTTGAAACAGTTAAAAATGATGCTGCTGGTAATGTTTCATTCTCTAACTTGTCATTCGACAACACTAAAGTAGGTACTCATACTTATAAAGTAGAAGAAGTTATCCCAGCCAACAAAGAGTTTGGTATGACTTACGATAAGATGAAAGCTACTGTTACAGTTGAAGTTGCTAAGAACGGTCACACATTGACTACTGTTACAAACGTTACATCAACTGGTGGTGTAGACGCAAATGGTAATGCAACTGACGGTACTGCAGATAAAGAATTCAACAACAAAGTCACTCCTCCAGAAACTCCTGAATTCCAACCAGAAAAATTTGTCGTTTCTAAAGAGAAATATGACATTACTGGTGACAAGTTGATGGATGACGACGATGATGTACCTGGTAACGAGTACACAGCAACAAATGCAAATCCATATGTTGATGGTGTTAAAAACAACGAACCAGAAAACTTGAATACTAAGACTGTTGAACGCGGTTCTAAATTGGTATACCAAGTATGGCTTGATACTACTAAATTCACAGAAGCTAACAACATCCAATACGTTGGTGTATCTGATAAATACGATGCAGAAAAATTGGACGTTAACGCTGCTGACATCAAAGCATACGATTCAGTAACTGGTGCAGACGTGACTGCTAAATTCGACATCAAAGTTGAAAATGGCACAATCACTGCAACTTCTAAAGATGAATTTATCAAAGATAAAGTAAACAACCCTGTTATCGATACTACTAAATTCGCATTTGGACGTTACTATAAATTTGATATCCCAGCAACTGTTAAAGAATCTGTTAAAGCTGGTGCTGATATTGAAAATACAGCCAACCAAACAGTTCACGTTTACAACCCAGTAAGCAAGACAGTTGAAAAACCTGAAAAACCAACACAAAAACGTGTTAACAGCGTTCCAGTTCCAGTGGAAATGAACTTCACAAAACGTTTGGAAGGTCGTGAACTTCAAGCTAACGAATTCGAATTTGTATTGAAGAAAGACGGCGTTGAAGTTGAACGCGTGAAGAACGACGCTGCTGGTAAGATTGTCTTCAAGACTCTTAAATTTGGTCGCGATGATCTTGGTAAGACTTACAACTACACAGTAGAAGAAACTCCTGGTACAGATACAACTGTCAAATACGACACAATGGTTGCTACTGTTAAAGTTGTGGTTTCACACGACGGTACAGCTAAAGCAATCGTTGCTAACGTGACAGATGCAGCTGATAAAGAGTTCAACAACCGTGTCACACCTCCAGAAGAACCTAAGTTCCAACCAGAGAAATACGTTGTTTCTGAAGAGAAATTCGATATCACTGGTGACAAGCTCGTTGATGACGATAAAGAGTTGGCAGACAAGTACGCAGATACAAATGCGAACCCATACGCTGACGATGCCTCAAACAACGAAGCACAAAACATCAATACTAAGACTGTTAAACGTGGCGATAAGTTGGTTTACCAAGTATGGTTGGATACAACTAAATTCGACGCAGCTAACAAGGACAACATCCAATCAGTAGGAATCTCAGATGACTACGATGAAACTAAATTGGAGCTTGACGCTACTAAGATCAAAGCTTACGATTCAGTAACAGGTGATGATGTTACAGCTAAATTCGATATCACTGTTAACAACGGTGTGATTACTGCAACACTTAAAGATGGCTTCACTAAGTCACTTGGCGACGCAGAAAACACACAAGTTATCGACACAACTAAATTTGCTTTCGGACGTTACTACAAGTTCGACATCCCAACAACAGTTAAAGCTGATGTTCCTGGTGGTGCAGATATTGAAAATACTGCGGCTCAAGTAGTTAACTACTACAACCCAACAACTAAGAAAGTTGAAAAACCAACTAAACCAACTGAAAAACGTGTTAACAACGTTCCAGTTGAAGTGGAATTCAACTTCACTAAACGTTTGGAAGGTCGTGAGCTTAAAGCCAACGAATTCAGCTTCGTACTTAAAGATTCAGAAGGTAAGACTCTTGAAACTGTAAGCAACGATGCGGCTGGTAACGTTAAGTTCTCTAAACTTGAGTTCAAGAAAGGTCAAGAAGGCGTACACAACTACACAGTAGAAGAAGTTAAAGGCTCAGACGCAACCGTTACATACGATACAATGAAAGCGAATGTAACAGTCACAGTTAAACATGATGGAACAGCTAAAGTTCTTATCGCGACTGTAGGCGACATTGCGGATAAAGAATTTAACAACCGTGTAACACCTCCAGAAGAACCTAAGTTCCAACCAGAGAAATACGTATTGAATACAGCGAAATTCTCTATCACTGATAACAAGCTTCTCGATGATGATGCAGAGTTGACTGATAAATATGGTGAAACAAATACCGATCCATATGTAGATAAAGCTGATAACAACGAAGCAGAAAACATCAATACTAAGTCTGTTAAACGCGGCGAAAAGATCTACTATCAAGTATGGTTGGATACAACTAAATTTGACGCAGCTAACAAAGACAACGTTCAAACTGTAGGAATCACTGATGACTACGATGAAACTAAGGTTGATGTAGATGGTTCAGCAATCAAGGCTTACGATTCAGTAACTGGAGCTGATGTCACAGATAAATTTGACATTAATGTTGAAAATGGTGTGATGACTGCAACTCTTAAAGCTGGCTTCACTAAGTCACTTGGCGACGCAGAAAATACTCAAATCATTGATACAACTAAATTTGAATTTGGACGTTACTACAAGTTTGATATTCCAGCAACTGTTAAGAACGATGTTCCTGGCGGTGCAGATATCGAAAATACTGCTGCCCAAGTTGTTAACTACTACAACCCAGTAAGCAAGACAGTTGAAAAACCAAACAAACCAACTGAAAAACGTGTTAACAACGTTCCAGTTGAAGTGGAATTCAACTTCACTAAACGTTTGGAAGGCCGTGAGCTTAAAGCTAACGAATTCAGCTTCGTTCTTAAAGATTCAGAAGGTAAGACTCTTGAAACTGTAAGCAATGATGCTTCAGGTAACGTTAAGTTCTCTAAACTTGAGTTCAAGAAAGGCCAAGAAGGCGTACACAACTACACCGTAGAAGAAGTTAAAGGCTCAGACGCAACCGTTACATACGACACAATGAAAGCGAATGTAACAGTTACAGTTAAACACGATGGAACAGCTAAAGTACTTATCGCGACTGTTGGCGACATTGCGGATAAAGAATTTAACAACCGTGTAACTCCTCCGGAAGAACCTAAGTTCCAACCAGAGAAATACGTTGTTTCTAAAGAAAAATTCGATATCACTGGTGACAAACTCGTTGATGATGATAAAGAGTTGGCAGACAAGTACGCAGACACAAATGCGAACCCATACGCTGACGATGCATCAAATAACGAAAAAGAAAACTTGAACACTAAGACTGTGAAACGTGGCGACAAGTTGGTTTACCAAGTATGGTTGGATACAACTAAATTCGATGCAGCTAACAAGGACAACATCCAATCAGTAGGAATCTCAGATGACTACGATGAAGCTAAATTGGAGCTTGATGCTACTAAGATCAAAGCTTACGATTCAGTAACAGGTGATGATGTTACAGCTAAATTCGATATCACTGTTAACAACGGTGTGATCACTGCAACTCTTAAAGATGGCTTCACTAAGTCACTTGGTGATGCAGAAAACACTCAAGTTATCGACACAACTAAGTTCGCCTTTGGACGTTACTACAAGTTTGACATCCCAACAACAGTTAAAGCTGATGTTAAAGGCGGAGTAGATATCGAAAATACAGCGGCTCAAGTAGTTAACTACTACAACCCAACAACTAAGAAAGTTGAAAAACCAAGCAAACCAACTGAAAAACGTGTTAACAACGTACCAGTTGAAGTGGAATTCAACTTCACTAAACGTTTGGAAGGCCGTGAGCTTAAAGCTAACGAATTCAGCTTCGTCCTTAAAGATTCAGAAGGTAAGACTCTTGAAACTGTAAGCAACGATGCATCAGGTAATGTTAAGTTCTCTAAACTTGAGTTCAAGAAAGGCCAAGAAGGCGTACACAACTACACAGTAGAAGAAGTTAAAGGCTCAGACGCAACCGTTACATACGACACAATGAAAGCGAATGTAACAGTTACAGTTAAACACGATGGTACTGCTAAAGTTCTTATCGCGACTGTAGGCGACATTGCGGACAAAGAATTTAACAACCGTGTGACTCCTCCAGAAGAACCTAAGTTCCAACCAGAGAAATACGTAGTTGGAGAAGCTAAGTTCGACGTAACAGGTACAAAACTCGTTGATGATGACAAAGAGTTGGCAGACAAGTACGCAGATACAAATGCGAACCCATACGCGGACGATGCTTCAAACAACGAAGCTGAAAACTTGAATACTAAGTCTGTTAAACGTGGTCAAACTATCTACTATCAAGTATGGTTGGATACAACTAAATTTGATGCAAACAACAAGGATAATATCCAAACTGTTGGTATCACAGATGACTTCGATGAAACTAAGTTGAATGTGGATGCATCAGCTATCAAGGCTTACGATTCAGTTTCTGGTGCTGATGTTACAGATAAATTCGATATCTCAATCGAAAATGGTGTAATCACAGCTAACCTTAAAGCAGGCTTCACTAAGTCACTTGGCGATGCGGAAAACACTCAAGTTATCGACACAACTAAATTCGCCTTCGGACGTTACTACAAGTTCGACATCCCAACAACAGTGAAAGCTGATGTACCTGGTGGTGTGGATATTGAAAATACTGCGGCTCAAGTAGTTAACTACTACAACCCAACAACTAAGAAAGTTGAAAAACCAAACAAACCAACTGAAAAACGTGTTAACAACGTACCAGTTGAAGTGGAATTCAACTTCACTAAACGTTTGGAAGGCCGTGAGCTTAAAGCTAACGAATTCAGCTTCGTCCTTAAAGATTCAGAAGGTAAGACTCTTGAAACTGTAAGCAATGATGCATCTGGTAACGTTAAGTTCAAAGCTCTTGAATTCAAGAAGGGTCAAGAAGGCGTACACAACTACACAGTAGAAGAAGTTAAAGGAACAGATGCAACCGTTACATACGACACAATGAAAGCGAATGTAACAGTCACAGTTAAACACGATGGTACTGCTAAAGTTCTTATCGCGACTGTAGGCGACATTGCGGATAAAGAATTTAACAACCGTGTAACTCCACCAGAAGAACCTAAGTTCCAACCAGAGAAATACGTTCTTAGCAAAGATAATGGTAAGTTTGATATCACTGGCACTAAGCTTCTTGATGATGATGCAGAGTTGACAGATAAGTACGCAGAAACAAATGCGAACCCTTATGCTGATAAAGCTGATAACAACGAAGCAGAAAACATCAATACTAAAGCTGTTAAACGTGGCGACACTATTAACTACCAAGTATGGCTTGATACAAATCAATTTGATGCAAACAACAAGGATAACATCCAAACTGTTGGTATCACTGATGATTATGATGAAGCTAAATTGGAAGTTAAGCAATCAGATATCAAGGCTTACGATGGTAAGACTGGTGCTGATGTTACTGACAAGTTCGACATCTCTATCGCTAACGGCGTGATTACTGCTAACCTTAAAGCTGGCTTCACTAAGTCACTTGGCGATGCAGAAAACACTCAAATTATCGATACTACTAAGTTCGAATTTGGACGTTACTACAAGTTTGTCATCCCAGCTAAGGTTACTGACGGTGCTTACGATGGTGCTGAAATTGAAAATACAGCAGCTCAAGTTGTAAACTACTACAACCCAACTACTAAGACTGTTGAAAAACCAAACAAACCAACTGAAAAACGTGTTAACAACGTTCCAACTGCTATCGAGTTGATCTTCGGTAAGACACTTAATGGTCGTCAATTGAAAGATAAGGAATTTAACTTTGTCTTGAAAGACGAAGCAGGAAAAGTTCTTGAAACTGTTCAGAATGATGCTAAAGGCAAAGTAACTTTCTCTACTATTAATTATGGAAGAGACGATTTTGGTAAGACCTTTAACTACACTGTAGAAGAAGTTAAAGGAACTGATACAACAGTTACTTATGACAATATGAAAGTCAACGTTACTGTTAAAGTTATTAAACCTTCAGCAGATAATCAATTATCAACAGTTATCTCTTATGCTACAGTTGGTGGAAATACTTATGAATCAGATGACAGAATTTTCGATAACAACGTAACTCCTAACTTCAAACCAGAGAAATACGTTGTTTCAGAACCAAGCTTCGACATCATTGGTAACAAACTTGCTGATGACGATGATTCAGCAGATAAAGTTGAAATCCAAAACTTGAATGGTAAGACCCTCAAACGTGGTCAAAAGATCTACTATCAAGTATGGCTTGATACTCGTGATTTCACTGCAGAAAGCAACCTTCAAACAGTTGGTATCACAGATAACTACGAAGAAGCTAAGCTCGATATCGACGCTTCTGAAATCAAGGTTTACGATGGTATCACTGGTAAGGATGTTACAGACAAGTTCGATATTAAAGTTGAAAATGGTGTTCTCTATGGTACATCTAAAGCAAGCTTGACTAAAGCTATTAGTGCAACAGATGCTACTCCAGTCATCGATACAACTAAATTCGAGTTTGGTCGTTACTATAAATTTGATATCCCAGCTGTTGTTAAAGACATTGATGCTAACGACGGTGTAGATATTGAAAATACAGCTAACCAAACAATTCACCAGTACAACCCATTCAATAAGAAAGTTACAACTCCTGAAAAACCAACTCAAACACGTGAAAACAACGTTCCAGTTCCACTCGAGTTCGACTATACTAAACGACTTGAAGGACGTGAGTTGACTGCAGGTGAGTTCAGCTTCGTATTGAAAGATCAAAACAACAAGGTTCTTCAAACAGTAACCAACGATAAAGATGGTCACATCAAGTTTGAAAAACTCTTGTTCAGCAAAGCAGATCTTGGTAAGACATTCACTTACACTGTGGAAGAAGTACCAGGTAAAGATACTACTGTATCTTACGATGGAATGGTAGCTAAAGTAACTGTTGAAGTTACTAAAGAAGGTAAAGTTCTTAAGACTGTTGCTAACTACTCTGCAAATGGCGGTAACGCTTCTGGCGCTAACGACAAAGAGTTCAACAACAAAGTTCGCCCACCAGAAACACCTAAGTTCCAACCAGAAAAATATGTTGTGAACAAAGAAAAATTTGACATCAAAGGTGACTCACTCGTTGATGATGATAAAGAGTTGAAAGATAAGTACGCAGAAACAAATGCGAACCCTTACGCTGATGACGCATCAAACAACGAAGCTGAAAACATGAATACTAAGACTGTCAAAGCTGGTGATAAACTTGTTTACCAAGTATGGCTTGATACAACTAAATTCGACGCTAACAACAAGGATTACATCCAAACGGTTGGTATCTCTGATGACTACGATGAAACTAAATTGGATCTTGATGCTTCAGCTATTAAAGCTTACGATTCAGTAACAGGCGAAGATGTAACAGCTAAATTCGACATCAAAGTTGAAAATGGTATGATTACAGCTAACCTTAAAGATGGCTTCACTAAGTCACTTGGAGACGATGCAAATACTCAAATCATCGACACAACTAAGTTTGCCTTTGGCCGTTACTATAAATTCGATATCCCAACCACTGTTAAAGACTCTGTTCCTGGTGGTGTAGATATTGAAAATACAGCTGGACAAGTAGTTCACTTCTACAACCCAACAACTAAGAAAGTTGAAACACCTAAGGTACCAACTGAAAAACGTGTTAACAGTGTTCCAGTTGAAGTCGGATTCAACTTCACTAAACGTTTGGAAGGTCGTGAGCTTAAAGCTAACGAATTCACATTCGAGTTGAAGAATGAAGCAGGTAAAGTTGTTGAAACTGTTAAGAATGATGCAGCTGGTAACGTTAAATTCTCTAAACTTGAATTCAAGAAAGGCCAAGAAGGCGTTCACAAGTACACAGTAGAAGAAGTCAAAGGAACTGATGCAACTGTTACATACGATACAATGAAAGCGAATGTAACAATCACTGTTTCTCATGATGGTACTGCTAAAGCTCTTGTAGCGACTGTTGGTGAAATTGCTGATAAAGAATTCAACAATGCTGTTCGTCCACCAGAAAAACCTAAGTTCCAACCAGAAAAATATGTTGTTTCTGAAGCGAAATTTGACGTAACAGGTACTAAACTCGTTGATGATGATAAAGAATTGGCTAATAAGGTTGCAGATACAAATACCAACCCTTACGCTGATGATGCATCAAACAACGAATTGGAAAACTTGAATACTAAGTCAGTTAAACCTGGTCAAAAACTTTACTACCAAGTATGGCTTGATACAACTCAATTTGACGCTAACAACAAGGATCATATCCAAACTGTTGGTATCACTGATGACTACGATGAAACTAAGTTGGATGTTGATGCATCAGCAATCAAGGCTTACGATTCAGTATCAGGTGCGGATGTAACTTCTAAGTTCGACATTAAGGTTGAAAATGGTGTTGTTACAGCTAACCTTAAAGATGGCTTCACTAAGTCACTTGGCGATGCTGAAAATACTCAAGTTATTGACACTACTAAGTTCGAGTTTGGTCGCTACTATAAATTTGATATTCCTGCAACAGTGAAAGCAGACGTCGCTGGCGGTGTGGATATCGAAAATACTGCGGCTCAAGTAGTTAACTACTACAACCCAACAACTAAGAAAGTTGAAAAACCAAACGTACCAACTGAAAAACGTGTTAACAGTGTTCCAATTTCAGTAGAATTCAACTTCACTAAACGTTTGGAAGGCCGTGAGCTTAAAGCTAACGAATTCAGCTTCGTGCTTAAAGATTCAGAAGGTAAGACTCTTGAAACTGTAAGCAATGACGCTAAAGGTAACGTTAAATTCTCACCTATTGAGTACAAGAAAGGCCAAGAAGGTACTTACAAGTACACAGTAGAAGAAGTTAAAGGTACTGATGGTACTGTTCAATACGACGGTATGAAAGCTCTTGTCACTGTTGAAGTCTCACATGATGGTAAAGCGAAAGCTCTTATCACTAAAGTGAACGACCCAGCAGACAAAGAATTTAACAACACTGTTCGTCCACCAGAAAAACCTAAGTTCCAACCAGAGAAATACGTTGTTTCTAAAGAGAAATTCGATATCACTGGTATGAAACTTGTTGACGATGATGCTGAGTTGAAAGATAAAGTAGGCGATACTAACAAGGATCCTTACGCTGACAGCACAGCTAACAACGAAGCTGAAAATATCAATACTAAGACACTCAAGAAAGGTGATAAGTTTGTCTACCAAGTATGGCTCGACACAACTAACTTCACTGACGCTCACAATATCCAATCTGTAGGTGTTACAGATAAATATGACAGCGAAAACTTGAACATCAATGTTGCTGATATTAAAGCATACGACTCTGTAACAGGAGAAGATGTGACAGCTAAGTTCGATATCCAAATCGTTGACGGTGTGATTACTGCAACATCTAAAGCTGACCTTACTAAGTCACTTGGCGATGCAGAAAACACACAAGTGATCGATACTGCCAAATTGGCATTCGGACGCTACTACAAGTTCGATATTCCTGCAACTATCAAAGGCACTGCTAAAGATGGTGTAGACATCGAAAATACTGCGTCACAAATCGTTCACCAATACGACCCAACTAAGAAATCTGTTGAAAAACCAGAAAAACCAACAGAAAAACGTGTAGTCAATATCCCAACTAAGGTTGAATTTGAATTCACTAAGAAACTTGAAGGTCGTCAACTTAAAGCTGGTGAGTTTAGCTTCGTACTTAAAGACAGCAAGGGTAATGTGATCGAAACTGTAAGCAATGATGCTAACGGTAAGATTAAGTTCTCAGCTCTTGAGTACAAACGTGGTGAAGAAGGTACTCACGTCTACACAGTAGAAGAAGTACAAGGTAACGATGCAACTGTTACCTACGATAAGATGGTAGCTACAGTCGTTGTTTCTGTATCTAAAGACGGTAAAGTCTTGACAGCAACTTCTCAATTGCCAGAAGATACTGAGTTCAACAATATTGTGACTCCACCGACTCCACCAACACCACCAACACCACCAACACCGCCGACTCCACCAACTCCAGTGGTTCCACCAGTGACACCACCAACTACACCAGAAGCTCCTAAAGGACCAGCACTCCCTGAAACAGGTGATGA